>JAUVRU010000313.1 GCA_030597485.1 Anaerolineae bacterium | reverse complement strand
TGGGGCGACTGCGAGCCGGCCCCTTGATGTGGGGGATGGCGCAGAAGGCGCATGGAGCGGAGCAGCCGTCACCGATCTTTAGATAGGCGCTGGCCCGCGGCCCCTGGTCGCTGCGCCGCAGGGGCACTCTCTCCACCGGCACATTGCCCGTCTCCGGCAGATGGAAAAGCGGTTCTCGGCGATGGCTGGCGGATAGTTCCTCCAGGAAATGGGCGATGTCGGACCAGCTGCGGATGCCGATGATTCCGTCCAGACCAGGTACCTGGTGGGCCAAGTCAGCGCCTGCTCTCTGTGCCAGGCAGCCGGCGGCGATCAGGCGTTGCCCCGGCCGTTTGCTGGCAGCCAGCTCCCGCAACGTGTCAATCGCCTCAACCTTGGCCGTCTCCAGGAAGCCACAGGTGTTAACGATGAGATAGTCGGCCCGCTCCGGTTCGTCTGTGGTCCGGTAGCCGCTATCGGCCAGCAGTTCGCTCATTCCCTCGGAGTCCACCAAGTTCTTGGGACAACCCAGGGTGAGCAGGTAATAACAGTCGTGCTTGCTCTTGGCTATGAGTCCTTATCCTCCGAAATCTTGATGACTGACCCAACTTTGCCCTGATGGGTGCAGACGACACTGATTGAGTATCCACGCGCGGCCCAGACGCCCGATGTCTGGCGGGAGAGCCCATTGGTCTCCGCGTGCAGCCACTGCCCGCAGGGCATGGTGCTTTCTTCCTGGGTGACGCACAAAGGTCAACACCAGACTACCTGGAGCCCATTATACCACGTTTACCAGAAGCGGAGCAGCCAATGAGGCAAAGACACGCATACTTGACTCCCCTCCATGCAAACACTACAATGACTTCACAAGTGCAGAGGACAGCGTTCGGATGCCTTCGGTCAGCAGTTTCTTCGGTATCGTGATTCGTATGTATTACAATGACCACGGATCGCCTCATTTCCACGCTGAATATGGCGATGCTGAAGCTGTGTATGAAATCGCAACCTGGAAGTCCTCAGGGGTGGCCTGCCGCGCCGAGCACACGCTTTGGTGATGGAGTGGGCAGCCCTTCACCGCCGTGAACTCGAAACAAATTGGGAAAGGGCACGACAGCGGTTGCCGGTCACAAGCATTGCGCCACTTGATTGAAAGGGGTAGTGCCCGATGGAATGGAAACGGTTAGTGCGTGCACGTACTGTTGAACCTTTGGGTGGATTCCGAGTGCGAGTCGAGTTCGAAGACGGCACTGAACGAGAAATAGACCTTGAGCAGTATCTGCATGGTCCTATCTTCGAGCCGATACGAGGTGATCCGGCTGTGTTTCGGGCAGTCAGACTTGAAGGTGGGGTACTCACCTGGGATAACGGCGCGGACATAGATCCAGACGTGATGTATCACAACCTGGCGCCTGTTTCGATGGAGATAGAGCAGGAGCCTACCCACTGAAGCAACGCTTGTCCCAGGGCCTGGACCTTTGCTGAATTGAGAAACCAATGGATCGTGTCTGCCCATGCCGCCATTGAAGCATGCGCAGACTGTCCTTGAAGTGACCTCTCGAGCCCAATATTTCGCTGTTGCCCAATCCGGCAGTCGCCTGTCCACCACTGGCAGGTGAGTGGGGATACTGGGGATAGAGAAAGAGGCCAGCGCTCAGGCTGGCCTCCTCGGTGGAAAGCGACGAGGTTCAATGGCTGCGGTGATATGCCTGCCAACCAGCGCCAACCACCAGCAACAACATCAGCACGCTGGCCAACACTGACACGGTGATAGGCGGGTCGGGCTCGCCGGTGACGGGCAACGGGGAGCTGATGGCAGCGGCTGCCGAAGCATATGGGCCGGTCAGGCTGATCTCATCGACGGTGTATTCAACGTGCCCTGGATCAGCCCACTTGTTCCAGGTGCGGACGAACAACGTCATTTGGCGACCTGGGGGTGCCACAGCTGCCTCGTAGTCATAGAAGACCAGCTCCCTGGCATCGAAACGTTGCTCATCCCAGGGCAGGTCGATCCAGTTATCCACCCGTGTCCAGTCTTGTCCGCCAGTGTAGTCAATGCCCAACTGCATCACATAGCCATATTGGCTGGCCTGGACGTCGCCCAGACCGGTACGAATCTGGCCGTGCAGTGACAGGCGATACGTGCCGCCGGCGATGACATTCACTGTCTGGTAGATACCGGCGTAGCGGTCAGGCTGGCTGGCGCCGTCCACCTGAATTCGCTGGGCACGTTCACCGTCGTACACTGCCATCGGCCAGACTTCCTCCAGGAATTCGTAGATAGCCGAGCCATTGTTGAAGGTACTCCATCCCAGGGCGGGGCTTTCGTCCTCGAATCCCCCCTCAAAGCTGCCGTTGCGCACCCGTTCAGTGACGCCAGGGACCGGGACCTCTTCGGACGCGGTGATCTCGGACTCGGCGGCTTCGGGCGTGGTGACCTCGGACCCGGTGACTTCAGAGGCAGTGACCTCCTCGCCCGGCTCTACCTCGGGGACGGTAGTGGACGTCGGTTTCCGGCTGGGTGGCGGACTTGGTGTTGCGGAGGGAGCAGTCGTTGCCGTGGCCTTCGTCTCGACACGAGTAGCGGTGGCAGTTGGTTGGGCCTTGTCTTCCGTCTCACGCGGCTCGGCCGTTGGTGAGAAGATGGTGGTTGCCTGCGCCACCGCTGTGGCAGACGGAGGGGGGGCAGGAGCGGCGGCCGAGGGTTTCCGCATCATCAACATCCCAATCACCACCAGCCCCACGACAACAGTCATGATGAGCACGGGAAGCATCCGGTTCTGGCGTCCTTTCGGCTTCGGTTCCGGCTCATTCTTGGGCTCATATTGGGGGACAGTCACGTCTGTTTCCATACCAACCTCCGTGCGGCGCCACCCAGCAGCAGCGACAGCAAGGCGACCGTGACCCACGTCCGCAGGTTGCTCCATGGGGTGGCAGGTGCTTCACCGGTGACCGGAACGGCCACCATTTCACTGGCAGCAACGAGTTCGCTGCCGGTAACAACTCCTCCAGCGGCAGCGACTTCGCTGGAAGCAGCGACGGTGAGAGTCGGTCCCACCAGGCGAATATCATCCACATCGTACGCGCCCTCACCGGCATCAGCCCATTTTTTCCAGGCGCGGATGAAGACTGTCAGCCTGTCGCTCTTGGCGGTGACGACAGTGGAGGACTCATCAACGCGGAACTCCTCCTCCAGGCGTAGCTGCTCATCCCACGGCAGCTCAATCCAATCCTGCACCATCTTCCAATCCTGACCGCCCAGGGGATCGAACCCCACCTCCAGCCGGTAGCCATAATCGGTGTGCTGTAGGTTACCGGCGTCGGTACGCACCAACCCTCGAATGGAGAGAGTATAGGTCTGGCCGGGGAGCACATTGGCTGTCTGATAGATGCCCAGGTAGCGGTCCGGCAATTCAGCACTCCTGATCCGCATGAATTGCGTGTGCTCCCCTTCCCCCGTCACCGAAGGCCAGTCGTCGGTGTGGAAGCCGAACAGGCCACTGCTGTTATTGAAGTTTCCCCATCCCAGACCCACCCCGTTCGGTTGGAAGCCTTGCTCGAAGTCGCCATTGCGTAGTACGTTGCCGATCTGGCCGGAGGTTCTGAGGATTGGGGGAGACTCCGCTGCCGTGGGAGCAGCAGATATCGGCGCCGGCTCCGCTGGTTCCTCAAGTATCTGCATCTCAGGGGAGGGAAATACTTGAATCGTCCCCTCTGGCTCCGCCACCTCAGCCGCTATTGCAGGCGTCGGCGTTTGTGTTGCCCTGGGAGTGGGGGTCTTCTGCAGCACATGCGTTTGTGTGGGTATGGGCGTTTCTGCTGGTTCCGCCGATTCAGCGGCGGTAGGGATGGCTGTCGCCGTCTGCAACGATGTCTGCGCCGCACCGGTTCCAGGCACCGCATACTGCAGAACCACCAGCACGACCAGCAAGAGAACAAGAAGCACGATAGCTGGCAGCAATAGGATTCTCACGACTTTTGGCGCGTTTCTCAAGCGGTTGCTCAACGCACTCATAGCGGTGCCTCCTGGCAACCCTGT
>JAUVRU010000077.1 GCA_030597485.1 Anaerolineae bacterium | reverse complement strand
AGCAGAGCCGGAGGAGCCATCAGGGCGACCAGAAGACGCCCGCAGCCCGGACTGCGTCAGGCAGCGGCGGAAAACGAGGGGCAGCACGGCAGTGCCCACGGACGGGGGAAGGAGAGGCGGGAGGAGGCCTGGCAGAAAAACGGTGGAAACTTGACGTAGCGGCAAATCTGACCACTATTCGCGATGGCGCTGTCCTGTTTCTTCCGTCATTTCTGGCGGTCCGTAATGCCTCAGCAGTGTGGTCAGCCATTGGCACGCAGCTTGGGGCGAGTCCAGGCGGCAATCGGCAGCCGTTTCGCGGGCTTCCTTGGCAACCAGGACCGCGATGCCGCCGTGTGCTTGGATCACCGCAAACGCCTCTTCGTCTTTGTCATCATCTCCCAGGTAGAGCGCCACGGCGCCGGGCCAGCGGAAGCGATCGAGCAGGTACTCGACCGTGTGGCCCTTGTGTGCCAACGCGGGACCGATTTCCAGGAACTTGTGTCCTCCCAGTATGCGAAAGGCGTCCGTCTGTGCCCCGTCAGCCGCTGTGCGGCGCGCCTGTGCCAACACGGTGTCTGCCTCTTCGTCGCCGGCAAAACGAGCGTGAAGTGCCAATGACCACCCCTTGTCCTCCAGGAAGAAGCCTTGACGATGAGCGATCAGCAACTCCCAGCGCGGCTTGACGGTCTCCAGCGTTGGACGGATCGTGTCATATTCCAGCCGACTGATCTGCTGCCCGTCTGGCGTCTGCAGCTCAACGCCGTAGGTGCCGGCCAGCCACACACCGGGGACTGGCACTAGAGATCGAACGTGGCGAAGGCGTCGTCCACTGATCACGGCGATGCGGATTCGTGGATGGTGCGCCAGGTCGGTGAGGAGAGTGATGATCTTCGGGTCAGGGTGGATGTGATCCGGCGTGGGCGCGAACTCAGCCAGCGTGCCGTCATAGTCCAAGAACATCCACAAGCGTTCAGCCCGCAGCAGCTGCTTGCCTATCGTTTCGGGAGTGCAGAGCATCACCCGACCCCGGCGTTGCTCAACAGCGGTGCGATGTCCCGACGGAAAATCGCGTCCCAGGTGAAGGACTGACGAACCCGGCGCCGCAGGCGATGTATCGGGCTTTCCTCAGCCCAGCCGACAATCGCTTCTGCCGTACGGTCCGGCGCCTGGGTTGCGTTGAATGTGGTCACGTCCTGGCCCCCAATCTCTTCGGCCACCGGGATGTCCGTGCAGAAAACGGGCACGCCGACCAACCCAGCCTCCAGCACCGGCATGCCAAACCCTTCCCTGTGGCTGGGCATGAATGTGACGTCACTCACCCGAAAGAGGTCCCCGACAACACGTTCATCTATGGTGTATGGTTGACCCGGCTCGGGACCAGCCTCGAAGACAAAAGACACCTCCTCATCGACGTTCAATCGCTGGCGCAGCGCTTTCAGCTCCCGGAAGTAGGCGATGCTTTCCGCGTCGTGTGGATCAGGGGGGCCAGTTACGATCAGCTTGGGGCGCTGGCCGCGAGCCTTGATAGCCGCCACCAGATGCAATGCGTATTCTATGTTCTTGGCTTGAGTGACACGCACGGGCATCAGCAGAATGATGTCAGCTTCCAGCAGCCCCAGCCGGCTCACCAACGCCCATCCCTCAGCAGACAGACCGAGCAGGCTGCAAGGTTCCACGCCGTTGTACACGACATGAATCTTGTCCGACGGGCAGCCGAGCAGTGACACCAGCTCCCTCTTCCTGCGTTCTGACACCACGACATACGTCACATCAGGGCGAAAAGAGCGCAGCAACTCCCATGGGTATCCCGCGTGGACCTTGGAACGAGAACTGGGACTGGTCCAGGTGAAGTCGTGGCACCAGGCAATGCAGTGGTGAAGTTCGCTCGCGTCCAACAGTCGATGAAGTGCCGCTGTCGCCGGCAGGTTGAAGTGTTTGGTGAACAGGTTATGCACCATCACATTGTCAAATCGACTCAAGGCCGGAGACAGGGCCGCGACCAGTTGATCTACCACATCATCAAAATCCGGCGGCACCTCGCCGTTTTCCAGCTGCGAGCTCAGGCTGACTATACGGGGGTGCAACGAATCGATCTCGGGGATAGAGATGTAATCTGCTGCCGCAGGCAATTCCGTCCCCTCTCCTCTGCCGGCAACAACTGTGACGGGATACCCTAGCCGGACGAACGTCTGCGCGTGAGCCTGCATGACGGTCTCCACGCCTCCAATGACGGGTGGCGCGGTGTAGTGCACGATTGCGCTGGTTGGTCGGTTCACGCTCGACTGTCGCCTTTCCTCGTCACAAGCCCAGCTCCACAACGGTCTCCAGCTGACGACACAGCCAAACTGTGATGTCCTCATGCTCCACGAGGCACCGCAGTCGCGCTGCTCGATCCTGACGCTCCTTGGCCGGCATGACCAGTGCCTGATGGAGAGCCTGTGCTGTGGTATACACGTCACATGGCGAGATGATGGTTGCTCCCGATTCCAGCCGCTGGTGTGCGCCTGCTCCCTCTGAAAGGATGAGCACGCCAGAACGTTGGTTGACGACGGGGCCCTCTTTGGCAACCAGATTCATGCCATCGGCGATGGCGTTGACCAACAACACATCGTATCGCTGCAGCGCTGCGATTCCTCGGGCATAGTCGTCGCCCACGAGCAGCCGCACCGGTTCCCACTCACTATCGCCGTACTTGGCGTTGACGCGCCCGGCAGCCGCCATGAGTTCGTCCGCATAGTCCTGGTACTCGTTCACCTCCAGCCGCGAAGGCACCAGTATCGCCAGGAACTTGACCTGCCCTCGGTGCTCGGGATAGAGGTCCAGCATCTCCTCAAAGGCAAAGAAGCCGCGCACGATGTTCTTGCTCGGCTCGATGCGGTCGATGCGTAGGATGAGTTGTTCGTCCTCCACGATGTTATGAATCTCGACCCGATGCTCGGCGACTTCTGACGACTGTGCCAGCTCTCTCAGGGCCTTCACATCTATGGAAATCGGAAAATCGCGCACGTATGTGGCCCGATTTCGGTAGGATACCCGGCCTCGTTTGTAGTTAACTCGCGCTCCGGGCAGATATGACTCGCAGGTGCGAATGAAGTTCAGCCCGTCCTCGCGGGTCTGCAAGCCCAACACGTCCACCCCACAGAGGCCATCAAGTATCGCCTGGCGCATGGTCGGTGGCAGGATACGCCAGTATTCGGGGCCGGGCCATGGAATGTGAACGAAATGCAGCAACGTTGGCTGCTCCACCCCGCGCATCTTCTCGCGCACGAAGCGAGGCGTTAGGTACAGATGATAGTCCTGCAGCATGACCAGCGTCGGGCGAGAGGCAGTCTGTACCTGCTGGGCGACGGCTTCCGCGAAGAGCAGATTGACGCTCACATAGCCGTGCTCCCAGGCGTGCCAGGTGGATTGGTCAATCACCGGCGCCCGGGGAACATCCCACATGGAATGCTGCAAGAACCACAGCAGCGGGTTGGCAATCACGTTGTAGTAACCGTCGTACGCTGAGGCGTCGGGCGAGAGGAATTGCACGCGGATAGCACCAGAATCGTCAGAGTCTTGTGTGCACCCTTCCCTCAAGGCGATGGTTCCCTCCCGCCAGGCAGCGTCGGCCTCGGTTTGCGCACAGGCGATCCAGGTGGCATCGGTATGTCGGCATAGACCAGTCAACGCCGTGACCAGTCCGCCGCCGCCGCGATGACACTGCAGGCTGCCGTCCTCGGCTGACTCGAAGGTCACCGGGCCACGGTTGGCAGCGATCACCAGCGCCCGGTTGGCAAAGAAATCGGCCTGTAGTGCCTTACACCGCTGGCGTCGTTCCTTCACGTCCCAATCTGTCATGACCGATGGTCTCCTGATGTCTCGTCTTGTGCCTCGCGGCTGGCCTGAATTGCCAGGTCTATGAAGACGGCGGCAGTCCATCCGAAGGTGTCGGCCGCGGTGGGTGGCGGCTGACCGGTGTCTGCGCTGTAGTACTCGTAGATGCTGGGCTGGGCCATCACCAGATCCAGCGTCTTGTCTCGCAATCTGCGTGCCAACACGTGTTCACCGGCCTGTTTCAGGGCCTCGATGAAAAAGTAGTTGACGTTGGCCCATACCGGACCGCGCCACAGCGTCTCCGGTTCAAAGCGCGGGTCGTTGCGGGCCACGGTGGGGATGGCATATTCACCCCAGAATTCGTCTGTGTCGGTCAGATGGGCGACGATGCGGTCGCGGATAGCATCAGGCAGCTGGCCAGTCCACAACGGATACAAATTGAATGGCGTCACCACCGGGATGGGCTGGTCGTCATGAAATGCACGGAACAGTCCGGCTTCCTCGTCCCAGAAATCCTCAATCATGCGACGCACGATAGCGGCCGCCCGACGTCGCCACATCGCTCCCTCGGCGTCCATCCCCAGGCCTTCCGCTATCATCGCCAGCGATCCCATCTGCACGCACAGGTAGGTATTCAGGTCGGGTGACTCCACCGGCATCCCGAAGTCCCACAACGGGCTGTCATCCAGGCCTGATGAGTCGGGCTGGTTGTACTGTGCCCGGCCCTCCACGTCGTCGTCGTTCATGCTGAACCACCAGGCATTCCAGCGCACCAGCGGCTGGTAGATCTCTCTCAAGAAATCCAGGTTGGGGGCGGTTTCGTCCAATTTGAGCGCTGCCCAAGCTATGATGGGCGGCTTGGTCACCTCGGCAGTGATGGGATGATCGATAGTGGAGACGACGCCTTCGTCGAAGATGGCGTCGGGCAGCATACCGTCAGCCAGCTGGTGTTCCAGCATAGCACGGAGCTGGTTGCGAGCCAGCTCAGGATCAGCGTGGCGGTAGGCCAGGGCGTGCATAGCACTATCCCACAACCCTAGTCCCACGTAATGGATCTTGGCTGGCGTCATGGCTTCATAGCATACGTTCCCGCGGGGCCTGATGAGGTTGTTGGCCATCATCCACCAGGCGTAGGCATAGGTATCTCGGTAGCGCTCAGCCACCGGCGGGACGCGATCGAACCACTCTCGCCATCGCTTTTCCGCGGCCGCGTGCGATACAGAGAACGGCAAGACCTCCCCGTGCAGGTCCGGGCTGTTGCCAACCGTCAGCGTGATAGCGCAATCGTCTCCTGCCTTGACGACGAGCTCGATGGTGTAACCGCCCGATTCGGGTGTGATCTCGTTGCGCACGGCCTCTCCGTTGCTGGCGTATATCATGTTTCGGATTGATTTAAACATGCCGCCATGTTCCGTCCGCTCCCAGAATGGAGGTGTCACGGGCAGCCGCAACCCAGCCGTCACCGGCGGTGGCAGGCCGAAGGCCAGCGTGTGTCGGCCCAGGAAGACCAGTCCGAAGTCGCCCAGCCGGGTGCGAAAAACGAGCGCATGTGGATGACTCTCAACCTCGAATTCCAGTGCCTGCCACTCCTCATCCAGCAGGCAGAGATCGGAAATGAAGGGTGGCCGGTGCCGGTAGGCTTCAATGTCGGGTTGAATCTCGGTCAATCGCTCAGCCAGCTTGACCAACAAGCGACTCTTGTCGGGTGCCTGAAAGACAAGCAAACGCGAGCCGCGGTCACTGAAGGGGACGTGGCTGATATCAATGTGATTCCTCAGCAGACTGAAATAGGGAGAAGTTGTCATGTTCTTTCCTCGGCATTGGCTTCCTGTGCGACACGCGTGTCGCTTCCACACCCCTCCGTTCGTGCCGACCGGATCAGCCCTTGCTTAAGATCCCACAAGCCTTCTGTCAGGGAGACGTGGTAAGTGTGCGGGTTCATCAGCCGCCTGACGCCTGGATCCAGTCGCTCCACATCGGCCTGACGGCGTAGGCGCATGTCATCAATGGATGGCAGATCGTAGACCAGGTCGCCGCCCTTGAGCACGTCCACCAACAGGGGTTCGATTTCCAGGATGTCGTCCTGGAGAAGGACCCTGTACTTGGTGTGTTCCGTTGGGTGACGTAACACGATCCGTTGTGCCTGGCGTGGGTCCTCGTCACTCAGGCTAAGGAGGTCGGCCGTTGCCTTGTCGCGTCGGTCGTACACGCGCCATACCAGCTTATGGCCCGGATTCAGCGTCTTTTCCGGCGTCTCCGAGACTTTCAGGGCCGGCACCAGCTGATTCTTGTTCTGAATGGCGACCAGCTTGTAGACTCCATCCAGGGCAGGCTGACCGGCTGATGTGATCAGCCGGGTGCCCACGCCATACACGAGCCTCCGGACGAGACAGTCGGGGTCAACGCCGTATCGGGGCGCTTCCTCCTGGATCTGGGTGATAATCTGCCAGATGACCAGTTCGTCCAGGTTGTTTGAGAGCACAATGGCAGTGTCGGGGAATCCTCCCTCGTCAAGCATCCTGGCGGCCTGAATGCTCAGATAAGCCAGGTCGCCCGAGTCCAGGCGAATGCCCACCGGGCTGTGTCCCTTCCTGCGCAGATCTTCGAAGACCTTAATGGCGTTGGGGATGCCGCTTTCCAGCGTGTCGATGGTGTCGACCAACAGCAAACAGTCATCTGGATAGATGTCAGCATAGGCGCGGAAGGCCCCCAGCTCTCCCTCTCCCAGGGCCATAAAAGCCTGCACCATGCTGTGGGCGTGGGTCCCCTTGGGCGGATACCCCAGCACGTGCGAGATGCCTGCATTTGAAGAGAAGTCCGCCCCGCCAATAAGAGCTGCCCGGGTACCGGCGTTCGCTCCTCGATCTTGCGCTCGTCGCGCGCCAAACTCCAGCAACAGCTGGCCGCGACCACTCTGGTGGATGCGATTGGCCTTGGTGGCGATGAGGGTCTGGAAGTTAAGCTGATTCAGCAATGGCGTTTCCAGGATCTGGGCCATTGCCAGCGGCCCCTGCACTACCACCAACGGCACGTTGGGATGCACCACTCGTCCCTCCGGAATGGCGCGCATGGCAATGCCGGAAAACGTTCCGTTCGTCTGCAGCCACTTCAGGAAATCGTCGTGGAAGACACGGTTGCCGGCTCCCCCTGTATGACAACGCAGGTATTCGATGTCCTCAGGACGGAAACGGGCTTGTTGCATCCAGTCCAACAGCCATTCCAGGCCAGCGCTAATACAGTACCCGGCGTGGTGAAGCCCATAATCAGGGTAGTGGCGGAAGAAGTGCTCAAACTCTGCCTGCCTCTCGCGCAGGCCGGTGCGGAAATAGAGCTGGGCCATAGTCAGCTGATATTGGTCGGTAAACAGAATGCCTTCTGCTGTCATACGATCTGACGATTTCATACTTCGGTCACTCCATTTCAGCCATGTTGAAACCACGTGCCTTCCTTGTCGATACCTCTCGTGTGGCCGGGCTGCTTCTGGGTCAGTATACCACGAACATAGATCGAAGAACAACGCGGCTGTCTGGTGGCTGTGCCTTTTGCTCGGCCGGATGGCCCATAGTATAATGGGAATCGTGAGGGATTGCTATGACTCCAAATGATGAACTGGCGCCGGATGTCTCCGAGTCGGCCCACGATACGATCAGGCAGGTCTGGGAAAGCCTTTCCGAGGAACAACGCAAAGAGTATCAGGAATTGCTCATGCAGCTCCCGACCTCTCTCAGGCCCTTGAAGGACATCCTGTT
>JAUVRU010000338.1 GCA_030597485.1 Anaerolineae bacterium | reverse complement strand
GGAGGATAACTGAGATGTTCGTGAAAGACTACATGACCCGACATCCTGTGATGATCGACCCGGGCGTGTCCACGGTGGAGGCACAGGGCATCATGGCTGAATCCAGATTCCGTCACCTGCCCGTGGTCGAGAAAGGCAAGCGACTGGCCGGCCTGATCACCCGGCAGAGGCTGCGTGTCTCCGCCACTGACCTGGGCAGCCTCAACGTGTGGGAGATCACTCGATTCCTGTCCGACCTGCGAGTCAAAGATGTGATGGTGAAGCGCAGGGACGTGATTACCATCGATCCAGATGCCCCCATAGAAGAGGCGGCCCAGCTGATGGTCGTGAACGAGATTGGCTGCCTGCCGGTGCTGGAAGACGACGTCGTGGTGGGAATCGTCACTCAGGCCGACATGTTGATCCAGCTGACCACGTTGCTGGGATTTGAAACGCCTGGCGTGCGAGCCACCATGCGCGTGCCAGACAGGAAGGGAGAGGCCGCCAAGGTCACCGGTGCCATAGCGGAGCAGGGTTGGGGGATATGGGTCATTGGCAGCGTGCCCACGCCCAAGCATCCTGGCCATTGGGACGTGGTGGTGAAGGTTCGCGGCGTGTCCAAAGACGAGCTGGCGGCCGTGTTGAAGCAGATCCCAGAACAAGAACTGGTTGACATTCGAGAGACGACGTATCATTCGTGAGAAAGCGATTCGTCGTCCAGCACTGGGGCTATAGGAGTTGAGTCCATGAGAGCAGTCAGATTGGTTGAACCGGGTCAGCCGCTGGAGACACAGCACGTCCCGGTTCCCCCCGTCGGTCCCCACGATGTGTTGGTGCGCATCCATGCCGCAGGAATATGCCAGTCAGACGTACATTACCGCGCCGGGTTCCCCCTGCTGGACCCGCTGCCGCTGACGTTAGGGCACGAGATCGCGGGAGTGGTTGAGGAAGCCGGGGCCGAGGTCATCAACGCCAAGATCGGCGACCGGGTATGTCTTCATTACATGGTCACGTGTGGCGACTGCCTCTATTGCCGGCAGGGCAGCGAGCAGTTCTGCACTACCGGGGAAATGCTTGGCAACAGTCGGGACGGGGGCTACGCGGAGTACATCAGCGTCCCCGCCCGCAACGTCTTTCCGCTGCCCGACACCATCCCTTTCGAGCAGGGAGCCATCATGATGTGCTCGTCGGCCACGTCATACCATGCGCTGCGCAAGGGCCGGATGAAGCCAGGCGAGAGGGTGGCGGTCTTCGGCGTCGGGGGGCTGGGTATGTCGGCTGTGCAGCTGGCCCGCGCCTTCGGCGCGCTGGACGTGTACGCGGTGGACAAGAATCCTCGCAAGCTGGATATGGCCTCGGGGCTGGGAGCCATTCCGGTGAACGCTGCTGGCGCTGATCCGGCGGCCGAGATCGTCAGACTATCCGGCGGACGTGGTGTGGACGTCGCCCTGGAGTTGATCGGCCTGCCAGTGACGATGCAGCAAGCCGTTGAGTCGCTGGCTACGTTCGGACGGGTAGTCCTGGTTGGCCTCACCCATAAGAAAATGGAGATTGCACCCTATCGCGACCTGGTGCTCAAGGAGGGAGAGATCATCGGCGCCTCGGACCACCTGGCACAGGAGCTGCCCGGCCTCATAGATCTGGCCCGCCGGGGCATACTGGATCTCTCCGAAGTGGTCACCGGCACCTTGCCTTTGGATGCCGATGTGATCAATGAAGCTATGGATAGCCTGGGACGCTACGGCGACAGCATCCGCATGGTGATCACACCTTGAATCCGAGCCACGTATGGTGAGCAAGGCGGCGCAGAAGCGCCAGCTGACGGAAACACACCTGCGCGCCGTTGGCATTGAACTGGGCAGCCGCTATGTCGTCGGCGGCGCGCAGGACGACGGTCGGTGCCCGGAGTTCGATCACCTGTGGGTCGAGTCGATGCGGCCTGATCCGGTGGGCGCGTATTTCGCCAGGGCCGAAAAGGAATTTGTGGCCGTGGCCGCCGGTTTCCCCCACGACCATCCCAACATGGGAGCCGTGCTGCTCGAATGCACTGGCATGCAGCCCTTCGCCCGCGCCCTGCAACACGAGATCGATATCCCCATCTTCAGCTGGGGAAGGCTGCTGAATCATGCCTATTCGGTGGTCGTCCACCGCGACTACTGCAGCCACGTATAGACAACGGGAGACACTTGATGAGAAACGCCTTTGCGCCGCTGGCCCCGCCTCATATGCATACCCTGGAGCCTGATCAGTGCGAGCAGATCCACCTGGCCTCGTTGGAGGTCTTGCGACGCACCGGCGTGCGCGTCCACCAGGAAGAGGCTCTGGAATTGCTGCGAAGTGCTGGAGCCCTCATCAGTGACGGTGACCTGGTGAGGATGCCAGCTTCACTGGCGGAGTGGGCGCTGAGGCAAGCACCGTCGCGCATCGGGCTGTGCGCCCGGGCTACTGATCGTATCGTGGTTCCGCTGGAGGGCAAACAGGTGAACTTCGGCCCAGGGTCGGACTGTCCAAACTATCTCGACCCTCACACCGGAGAGAAACGGCTGTTCACCGCCCGTGACGAGGTTGACTGCATACGCCTGGTGGATGCACTGCCCCAGATGGGTTTTGTCATGTCAATGGGCATTCCTGCCGACACGATGACGGAATCTGAGACCCGCAGCGGTCACGGCAACGTATACCGCCAGCAGGTTGCCGCGAGGATGGAACACTCCGCCAAGCCTATCGTGTTCGGGTGCGACGATCGGGCCGACTGTGAGGCCATCACTGCCATGGCTGCGGCGGCGGCCGGCGGCGCGGACAGGTTGAAGCTCAACCCTACATTGCTCCTCTACTCCGAACCGACCTCCCCCTTGCAACACAGCCAGACTGCCACCGAGAAGTTGCTGTACATGGCTGAGCACTCCCTCCCCATCGTCCACTCCCCGGCACCGATGATGGGGGGCACAGCACCAGCAACCGTCGCCGGGGGACTCGTGCTGGGCAATGCCGAGGTGTTGAGCAGCCTGGTGATCCACCAGATCAAGCGCGCTGGCGCGCCTTTCGTCTATGGCACCGGCCTGCACCATATGGACATGCGAACCTCCATAAGCGTGTACGGGGGAGCACCCGAGTTTCAACTGGCCCGGGTGGGCGTGGCAGCGATGGGGCAGTACTACGGCATGCCCACCTGGGGCTACGCCGGTCACTCCGACAGCAACGTGATGGACGAGCAGGCAGCGGCGGACGCGGTCTTCTCGGTGATGGTCGCTTTGATGACGGGCACCAACCTGATCCACGATGTGGGCTATCTGGAAGCGGGGCTAACCACCTCTCCGGAGATGATCGTCTTCACTGCCGAAGTGATCGACATGCTGCGGCATTTCAGGGCCGGCATCGAGCTGGACGCTGAGGCAATGGCCGTGGAGGTCATCCAACGCGTGGGACCAGGGGGAGACTACCTCACCGACGAACATACGTTGTCCCACTTCCGTGAGTTCTGGCAGCCCACCCTGTTTGATCGTCAGCGAGCCGACACCTGGCGCAGCCGTGGCGCCAGGCGAATGGGTGACCGGCTGCGCGAGAAAACCCTCGCCATTATGGATAGCCACCAACCGGAACCTCTGCCCGACTCGGTGCGGGAGGAGATTGGCTACATTCTCAGATAGCTATCCAGCCGGAACCTGGTTAGCACCGGGCGCCCACTGCTGTTCCACGGCCTGACCTTCGCCGGCGATCACGGCGTCGTCATCAGATCCGGCTTGCGCTCCGGCCCGTCGCGCCGCAGCGACCAGCGTGTCCTTGACCATCACTGGAATGACCGACAGCCGATACTCCCGTGAGGCGCGGGCGGAACTGCTGCGTGGATTGGACTCCTGCCGTACGATGATC
>JAUVRU010000391.1 GCA_030597485.1 Anaerolineae bacterium | reverse complement strand
GATGTAGACTGGCGATAACATCATCGGCTCGCTCGGCGATGATCCCGCTGGTGCTCAGGACGCCCCTCGCTGCCATGTTCAGTCTCCAGATGGCAGACATCTCGATGATTGGCTCGGCCAGGATGTTTGCCACGATCACGTCCCACGTTGCGTCACCAGTCTTGGGTGGCATCTCATCTCCGGTTTCCAACGTGCCCTCCTGGACCTCAATCACCGACTCCAACCCATTGAGGGCCACGTTCTGGTGGGCAACCCGCACCGCCAACGGATCGATGTCCAGCCCGAGCACAAGCGATGCCTGCAACTTGCCGGCTGCAATGGCCAGGATGCCCGAGCCTGTGCCCACGTCGAGGACACGGGCTCCCGGTTGCACAGTATCCTCCAGCAGTTCCAGGCAGAGGCGAGTGGTAGGGTGCAGCCCGCTGCCAAAGGCCATTCCAGGGTCCGGTTCGATGATCAGATCCTCTTGCCTGGGGCTGTAATCACACCACGTAGGTTTGACAACCAGATGTCGTCCGATACGCAGGGGATGGTAGTTGGCCTTCCACGCTTCGGCCCAGTCGGTCTCGCCCAGCGAGCGGGTTTGCACCGGTGGCAGCGGCGCTCGCCCCTCCGCTTTGTACACCTGATCAAGAAGCGCCAGATCGATTTCGATCTGGCGCAGTGTCTCATGCTTTTCGGCTGGCAGGTAGGTTTTGATGACAGACCTGGTAACGCCGCCGCCGACGATCTGTTCGACGACAGCCCCACCCCATCCCCATCGATCGAAGGTCTCCACCACCCGTAGGGCGGTATCATCCTCCACACCGGATAGGGATATCTCCATCAGCTCCCCGGCACTCCCAGTCTCAGGAAAACGTTCCACCTCACACGCCCAGCGCCTCACGCACCCGGTCAACGAAGCTCTTGTCGTGTTGGGGTACGACCTCTTTGTCCAGCGTTCTACCCAGCCGCATCAACAATTCGCGCTGCTCTTCGTTCGGATTGGTGGGAGTCAGCACCTGGATGGTGACGATCATGTCGCCGCGCCCGTCACGTCGCAGATGCGGCACCCCCTTACCACGCATGCGAATGTTGTCACCGGTCTGGATCCCGGGTGTGATGGACAGATTATCCGTTGCGCCGTCCATGGTAGGCACTTCCACCTCGTCGCCCAGCGCAGCCTGGGCGATGTTGATGGCCAGTTCCAGGTGGATGTTATGGTCCACTCGCCGGAAGTAGCGATGGGGCTTTACATGGAGGACCACGTAAAGATTGCCCGGGGGGCCGCCATTGATGCCGGTCTCCCCTTCTTTCGACAATCGAATCTGGGTGCCGTCGTCGACACCGGCGGGGATATTGACTGATAGGTGCCGTGTCTCAACCACCCGCTTGCTCCCTTTGCACTGGGTGCACGGAGCAGTGGTTATTTCGCCTTCACCCTGACAGCGGGGACAGGTGCCGATGTTGACAAAGAACCCCATCTGGCGGCGCACTTCGCCAGTGCCCTTGCACTCAGGGCAGCGTGTGGGCGTGGTGCCTGGTTCAGCACCGGATCCGCTGCAACGGGAGCACGTCTGGTGGCGAGGGATCTCGATCTCCTTGTCAACACCGAATACGGCTTCGGTGAACTCGAGGTCGATGTCATAGCGCAGGTCAGCCCCTCGCTGCGGCCCGCGGCGTGCTCGGGCACGGCCTCCCATGCCAAAGCCAGCACCGAAGAACTCCTCGAAGATATCAAAGGGATCGCGGAAACCGCCAAAGCCCTCGAAGCCACCCCGTCCCTGTGTACCAGCGTGCCCATAACGATTATAGGCACTCCGCTTCTGCTCGTCGTTCAACACCTGGTATGCTTCGTTGATCTCCTTGAAGCGTACCTCAGCCTGAGCCTCCTGGCTTACGTCGGGGTGGTACTGGCGTGCCAGACGGCGGTATGCTTTCCGTATCTCGTCACTGCTGGCCGACCGGCCTACGCCCAGCACATAGTAATAGTCGCGTTTGCTGCTCATAATGTCCTACCTGTGTGAGGTCATTTTCGGCGACGCGAAGCCAGTCACCATGGCAGGGCGACTCCTCACGCAGCATGCAAGACCCTTCCTCTCTTCGTGCTGTCCCTTGTTGATTCTACTCTGTCTCCTTGAATTCGCCATCAACCACGTCGTCACCTGGCGGCACACTGGCATCGTCGGAATCGTCAGCCTGACCCGGTTCCTCGGAGGGTTCCGCACCCGCCTCAGGTTGCTCATACATGGCGGCGCCGATCTGTTGAATCGCCGACCCCAGTTCATCGCAGCGCTTCTGGATGGTTTCAATATCCGTGGTGTCCAGGGCGTCGCGCACAGCCTTGGCCTTGGATTCCACATCATCCTTCACGTCATCAGGTACCTGGTCACCCAGCTCTCGTAGCGTCTTCTCGGCGCTGTAGATCAGGCTGTCGGCCTGATTCCGGGTTTCCACCTCCTGTTTGCGCTGGGTATCCTGTTCCTGGTGCTTCCTGGCCTGTTCCACCTTCTCCTTGATCTCCGATTCGCTCAGGCCACTCGACGCCGTGATGGTGATGTTCTGTTCCTTTCCCGTAGCCTTGTCCTGGGCGTTGACGTGCAGGATGCCGTCAGCGTCGATATCAAAAGAGACCTCGATTTGGGGCACACCCCGTGGAGCTGGGGGAATGCCGTCCAGGGTGAATCTGCCCAGTAGGTTGTTATCAGCGGCCATTGGCCGTTCGCCCTGCATCACCTTGATGTCGACGCTGGACTGACTATCGGAGGCGGTGGAGAATACCTGGCTCTTGCGGGTAGGGATAGTGGTATTGCGCTCGATGAGGGGGGTGGCTATCCCGCCCAATGTCTCAATACCCAAAGTGAGTGGGGTCACGTCGAGCAGCAGCACGTCTTTCACCTCACCGCCCAACACGCCAGCCTGGATGGCTGCCCCGATGGCCACCACTTCGTCCGGGTTCACTCCTTTATGCGGATCGCGCTGGAACAGCGACTTGACGGCCGCCTGCACTGCCGGGCTGCGGGTCTGTCCCCCTACCAGCACCACCTCCGCGATCCCGTCGGCAGTGAGATTGGCATCCTCCAGGGCCTGCCGGCATGGCCCGATGGACCGCTCGACAAGGTGTTCGGTGAGCTGCTCCAGTTTGGCCCGGGTAAGGGTCATCACCAGGTGCTTGGGGCCAGAGGCGTCGGCCGTGATGACTGGCAGGTTGATTTCGCTTTGCAGCGTGGTGGAAAGCTCTACCTTGGCTCTTTCACACGCTTCCCTGAGTCGCTGTAGTTCTTGCCGGTCATTCCGCAGATCAATACCTTGCTCTTTCCTATACTCGTCGGCCACCCATTCCACGATGCACTGGTCAAAATCGTCACCGCCCAGGAAGGTATCACAGTTCGTGGACTTGACTTCAAACACTCCCTCACCCACATCCAGTACGGATATGTCAAAGGTGCCACCGCTCAGATCGTAGACGGCTATGGTCTCGTCTGCCTGTCTGTCGAGACCATAGGCCAAGCTGGCGGCAGTGGGCTCGTTGATG
>JAUVRU010000329.1 GCA_030597485.1 Anaerolineae bacterium | reverse complement strand
CTGAGGAATTGCCTGCTGATGGGGCTGGCGCTGGTGATGGTGAGCATGGGCAAACAGAACGGATGGATTGCCGCAGTCCCGTTCGTCGCCCTTGCACTGTGGTCTGCCTGGGGCGGCAGCCGTCGCCAGGGAATCCAGAGATGGTTGACCATGTGTACGCCGCCGGCCCTGACATTGGGCATCTGGTTGCTGAGGAACGTGTTGATCTATAAGGACCCGATGGCGCTGGCTGTAGGGAAGGCCGCCTATGGTGAGTGGGCTGCGCTCAGTGGGTGCCCCTGGACCAGGCTGGCAGAGGGGGGATTCGGCTATCTGGATCTGTTCTTCAGGACCAACTACCTGAAGTTGGTGTTTGAGAGCTTCTGGGGTTTCTTCTTCTACATGAATCTGTGGATGGACTGGCGTATCTATCTTGGATTGCTGGTCGGCTGTATCGTCGGGGCATTCACCACATTATGGGCTTTGTCCAAGGGTCTTGTGCCGATGGACAGGACTATGAAGCCGCTGGCCCGTGCCTCGGCTGCAGCGCTCACTCTGGTGTTTGCGGCCACAGCCACGACTAGCCTCTACAACGACTATCAGCCTCAAGGGCGCTATTTCTTTCCTCTCATTGTCCCGATCGTGGTGTTCCTGACCGCAGGAGGACATTTTCTGGTCAAGGCGCACTGCCCTCGGTTTGTGACTCACTTCTGGATCGCGACCGTGGCTCTTCTGTTCTCGCTGAACGTCTTGGCCCTGATTCACTACGTCGCCATCTATCCCTATCCGGTTGTCCCCTTGCCCGGCTTCTGATCCTTCAGATCAGGCACTGATCTGTATTGTGCGATCCACTTCTCCGCCGGGGTTGGGCTTCACCTCACCTCATAACCCCCCAACTCCACCACATCGCTCACCGGGGTGTTGTCCACCAGGACGGGCAGTCGTTCGCCTGTCTGCCAGAAGTACGCGCCCACCCGCAGCTGGTAGGTGCCTGGGGGAATGTCGGCCGGCAAGGCCAGCACGTGCCGGTCACGCAGCCGTTCTCCCACTTGCCAGGTGCTGGTCGGCGACGAAACCTCCCACCACGGCTCCCCATCGTGCTGGGCCACCAGTTGGCCATCCTCTCCCACCAGATGCACGAATACGGTGTAATCCCGGGCCATGGGTGCCAGTGCCCGCCAGTGGACGGTTACCGTCCTCTCCCGCCCCCGGTTTCCGGCCGGTGGTGAAACGTCATATCCGCGCAGGGCCATCTTGCCATCCAGGTTGGCCGGCACCGGGTGGGACGGCTGCAGGTCTTGGTCAACGGGCGTGATCTCGACCAGCTTCCGCCCTCGGCGTTCAAAGGTCGCCAGGCGCACCCAGGTGTTGGCCTCGAATCGGCGGGGGACCAGCGAGGCCGGGGCTTCAACCACCTCGACTGGCAGCCGGTTTCTCCAGTCTGACCAATCGGGGCCAGCCAGCACCCCCACCGCCAGACTCCAGTCAGGCCCCAGCGTCCACGGCAGGGTTTCAACCACCACAATCTCATCAGGTGACCATTCTTGGGGTGGATACCAGATCTGGGTGATGAGAGGACGCTGACTCGTGTCCTCCACGACATCCCCTTGCTGGTCGACGAAGAATGGGTACAGGCGCAAGTAACGATCCACGGGCTCCAATGCCTGCCAGTACAGACGGATACTGGTCTCCTGGCGGCGAGGATCGTCGATCAGGTCGAACCCCAGCAGGCGCAGTTCGTCACCAAACTCTACGCTTACCGGGTATTGGGGATCGAGTGAATCCGCATCTGTGCGAGCGAAATCATGGAAGGCATCGGGTATGTCCTTGGCCGCCAGGCCCCGGCGCAGCAGCAGATAGCCGTCGGCAGCATCCTGTACGCCGAATTGACCTGATTCCAGTGAGTCCGTCACCAGCGCCTTGAGATCGTTGGGATGCATGGTACGAGTGGTGCTGGCCACGTCCACGAAAACGTACTGGGCGTCGTTGACGACGGGCAGATGATAGGCGATGACTCTGTTGCTCAGATGAGGATATAGCTCACCCTGGGCTGCTATGGGGGCGTCTGGCGGAATCTGGCCGATGAAACGCTGTGCCAACCCATCGTGTGCCGAGATGCCCCAATGCGGCCCGTCCAGAGCCAGTGGCGAATAACCGCGGAAGACCTGCCAGCTCAGCGATACTACCACCAGCAGCAGACTGATACCAATGGTCGACCAGCGTCGGGTGCCCGGCCACAGCCGAGTTAGGCCCTGGCGCAGATAATACGCTCCGTACACGGCGCCCATCGCCAACCAGGGGGCCAGGTCAGCGGCGTAATGCCCTCTGGTCGCGTCGTGCATGGCCGGGTTGGCGCTGAGCAAGTTGATGGCAAATGACGGCAGCCCGATCAAGAGCACCGGTAGGCCCGCCAGCGGCAGAAAGGCAAAGGGAGCCAGAACATCGCGCAGGTAAACCAGTTTGGATGGCTGCCACAAGAGATTGAACACCAGAGCAGGATGGGTCACGGCCGTGATCAGAATCTCCAGCGGGGAGTCACCCAGGTCTGAGTAGTAGTCGAGAAAGATGTGGCTGCCGGTCACGCTGTGAGCTGGAATAACCCAATACATGACGACCACGAACCAGACCAGCCCCAGTCCCACGGTGGCCAGCCCTATCCGCCAGTTACGGTGCCAGACAATGGCATATATCCCCATAAGGATGACTACCAGCGGAATCTGTTCCTTGCATGCCATAGCCAGTATCGAGAAGAGCAGGACTCCCCACAGCTTCTGCCTTTCCAGGAAGTAGAACGCGTACATCAAGAATCCCACGGCCAGCGCCGGCGGGTGAAAGTCCGAAAGGGCAGCAACCTGCAGCGCGGGGAACAGCAGGTAAGCCAGCAGCAAGCTGAGTCCGGCCAGATCGCTTCCCAGTTTCTCCCTGCCCAGCCAATAGACGGGCAGGCCGCCCAGCCCGATCACGGCGGCTTGCAGAAGCAGAAGCATCTGGGGGCCGCTGTAAACCAGATAGAAGGGTGCGATCAGCAGCAGGATGGGATCGGCGTGGTTGGAAAGGTGCAGAAGCGGCTGCCCGGTGGTGGTGTAAAAGAAGATGCGCCCGTGAAGGGTGTTCCACACCACCTGGTCATAGACGCCCAGGTCAAAGCCGGCTGAATCGAAACTGGCGTGACGGAGGATCGCCAGCCGGGTGAAGATGATGATGTAGAGGAGGACCAGCCCGCCCGCCAGCACGTGGGCCCAGGTATGGCCATCCAGCCGGGGACGGTGGAGCAGCGGCGGTAGGATGCGGCTCACGGTGCTACTGGGGGTCATCCGATGGTGGCGATTCCTCAAAGGGGGACAGATCGTACGCCCCATCATCCAGCTGGTCCCCTGAAATCGGGACCAGTTGACGCACTCGCAGCTCAGCACTGTCCAGCTTGGCATTGCAGAACGTTGCCAGGGCTACCCCTCGTTCGAACAGTGCCATGGCCTGATCTAGTGTAAGGTCGCCAGCTTCCAGTTGCTGGACCAGGTCTTCCAGCTCCCCAAAGGCTTGCTCAAAACTCAGTTCCTCTATGTCGCTCATACATTCCCGTCCTGAACGGTACTTCCAAATGTCCCATCGGATACCTGCACCGACAGTTGATCCCCCGGCGCCACCTGCCTGACGCGGATCACTACCTGATTGTCCTCCACCCGGCGCACGATGGCATATCCCCTCTCCAGCGTGGCGGTCGGGTTGAGAGCCAACACTCGCGATGAGAGGCTGTTGACGCGCTCGCGCTGCAGCCTCAGACGGTGAGTCCCCGCCTTGTGGGCGGCCTGGCTCAGGTCATCCAGCCGTTGCCGTTGCCGGTCAATCCAGGCCTGAGGTGACAGCCGCTGAAGGGCCCGCCTCTCCGCCTGCAGCCTCTGCTGCCGGCCGATGATCATCTCCTCAGCGGCTGCTG
>JAUVRU010000297.1 GCA_030597485.1 Anaerolineae bacterium | reverse complement strand
CTCGTCTACTTCGACTGCGTTGCCGCTGAGGCCATCAGCGCGGCCACCCGACGCCTCCACGAGAAAGGTCGTCTGGCTGATGTGGACAGGCTGCTAGATCGGCTGAGTGATCAGGTACCAGCCGAAGCAATCACCTGGATTCTGCCCGATGTACCTCGTCTGTACCCCGAGGTCCTCAATCTCATTCGCTCCTCATCGGGTGAGTTGAACTTCAACGACGCGCTCATCGCCCTGGCTTGCCGCGAGCGAGGCATCCCTGCCATTGGCAGTTTCGATGTCGATTTCGACCAGGTACCTTGGCTGTACCGCCTCGCCCGCCCGGAGGACGCAGTCCCCTAGCTTCCGCACCCGCCAGAGAACCCACCACCCACGATCAGTTTGGGCTAGATTCGCGCTTCTGGCAAGTCCACACCGGGAGGAGAATCTTGGGAAGGCGGATGGGGAATGGTCGGATTTCCTGTGGCAGCCCTATCACCATTACTTGATTGGGCCGAATTCGCGACGGTCGATGCCCAGTTCGCGGAGAATAGCCCGAACAGTGGTCGGTACCAAGTCTTTGGAACCCCAATCTGGGACGGCGGCTACCTTGCCGGTCGCCGGGTTATGCCATATGCGGTGACTGCCCTTGCCTGGCGAATTTCCTGACATCCAAGATCGCGTAGCCGCTTGGCGATTACGCGGTACCTCACGCGCTTACCAACAGCTCGATGGTTTGGGGCCGATCAGCCATCGCGGGACGCAGGGCAGGTGGGGCGTCCGTTCCCAGTTCTTGCCAGGCTTGTCTCAGGGCATCCAGTGCCTCCTGGACGTTGTTCAGGATTTCCACTGGGGTGCGGCCCTCGGTGACTAGACCAGGCACGTCGGGGCTGGTGACCGTATAGACTCCGCTGGGGTCCGGCTCCAGATGGAGACGCACAGAATAGAGCGGCATCAGATCCTCCTATGGGCATTGGTGCCTCCTATTGTAGCCAGGGACTTGTCTTGGGTCAAGGCGGGCAACACCTTTTCCTTTTTCCGGCAAATCATCTATAATGAATGGGCGAAGTGAGCGCCGAGGCCTGGCGACGCTTTTCTGGATTCACTCAGTCTCAGGAGATAACCTCATGCGGAAATATTGGTGGCTGGGTTGGCTGTTGATTCTTGTGCTGGGCCTGGGCAGTTGGGGTACCGCCCGGGCGCAAGATAAGAGCCTCTATTGGCAGCGGTATGACGTGAACCTCGCCGTTCAGAGTGACTCAGACATCCTGGTTGAGGAAATCCAGGAGATCCGATTCACAAGTGGCACGTTCCGCTTCGGCTTCGCCACCATCCCGCTGGACCGGGTGGAGCGCATCACCGACGTGAGCGTCTCGGAGGTCATAGACGGGCAGGAGCGACCCTATTTCGCCGGATCGTCCAATGACTATAGCTTCGTCACCTATGACAATGGCGACGACCTGGAAATCACCTGGTACTTCCCTCCGACCAGCAACACCTCCCACACGTACATCTTACGCTACCGCGTCATAGGTGGCCTGCGCTTCCACGAGGAAGGGGACCAGCTGTGGTGGAAAGCCACTGCCCCTGACCACAATTTCCCCATCCAGGTTTCGCGGGTGACGGTGACTCTGCCAGCTGCCTTCTCCCAGGACGAGCTGCAGATTGCCAGCTACGGCGCACCGGCGACCAGCGCTGTGACCCCGGGCGGGCAGGTGGTGTTTGATGCCCAAAACATCGCCGCCGACGCGGAGCTGGAAGTTCGAGTACAGTTTCCGCATGGGGTTGTGCAGGGCAGCCCTCCGGCCTGGCAGACTGCTTTCGACCAGCGCCAGAAGTGGGGCCCGGTCCTATCCGTGGTCTTCGGCGGATTGGGGTTGGTGCTGCTCGTCGCCGGGCCGCTGGCCGTCTATCTGCTTTGGTATACACGCGGACGGGACCGCTCCGCCGAGTTAGTTGCCGAGTACATCACCGAACCTCCCAGCGATTTGCCGGCTGGCATGGTAGGCACCCTGGTTGATGAGACTGCCGACGTAAAGGACATTATTGCCAGCATCGTAGATCTGGCTCACCGTGGCGCTATCCGGATGGAAGAGGAGGAGAAGGAGGGCTTCCTGGGCATCGGTTCTGGACGTGATTTCATCTTCCGCCTGCAGGACTCTGGCCAGGCTGTGCGACCCTACGAACAGACCCTGATCAAGAGTGTCTTCAGTGGACGCCAGGAACGGCGGTTGTCAGACATGCGCCAGAAATTCTACACGTCGATCCCCAAGCTGCAAGACCAATTGTATCAGGAAGTGGTGGAAGAGGGGTTCTTCCCCCGCAATCCCCAATCAACGCGGCGCATGTGGACCGGGGTGAGCCTGGTCGGGCTGGTCCTGTCGGTGGTATTTGCCTGCTTCTTGCTGGCCATGTTGGGCGATTTCTCGCCGTGGCTGGGATGTCCGGGCGCAGCCATGGGCGTGACGATGGTCGCGCTGTTGATTGCCGGGCGGGCTATGCCACGCAAGACCGGGAAGGGCGCTGAAGAGGCCGCCAAGTGGCTGGCCTTCAAGCGCTACCTGCAAACCATTGAGGAGCACGCCGACCTGGAAGTAGTGAAAGACAAATTCGAAGCGTATCTGCCCTACGCTGTGGCCTTCGGGCTGGAGCGCAGGCTCATCAGCCAGTTTGCGGCGGTGGATGCGCCAGCTCCGACCTGGTGGGGACCGGTCTTCGTGCCTGGCTACGGCTACCCCGGCGGGCATACAATAGGAACAGGCACGGGCCAGGCGGGTGGCCCACCCGGCCCCCGGGCTGATGCCAAGGGTGGTACTCCCTCGTTGTCCGGCATGAGCCAGAGCATGGGCGCCTCGCTGGCCAGCATGAGCGCGGGACTGGGTGCTATGCTCAGTTCGGCAGGTACGGTGCTCACCAGCACCCCTCCCAGCTCGTCGTCCGGGGGCGGTGGCTGGAGCGGCGGCGGTTTTGGCGGTGGCGGCGGTGGCGGTGGCGGGGGAGGCTCGCGTGGTTTCGGATGAGCCATATTCTCATCCCCGAATCCCCCAATTCCGGCGAGTTGGGCCCGAATGGGGCAGCAGCCTGACCAGTTACGTTTCGATTTCATTTCCGGCACTTTTGGGACAGGGAGGATAGATCGTGATTAGCAAGAGCGGCCGGCTGGTCGGCATCATTCTCATCATAGTGGGCGTCCTCACCTGCCTGGTGCTTTCTGCGGTGGTTTCGACTGCGGTGCTCGGCTCAGAATCTGGCACTACCGGCGGACTGGTGTTGGGCCTGGCCATCGCCGCTATTGTTGCCATTCCGTTCTTCGGCGCTGGCGTCTACCTGACGATTCGAGGTCGGGCCGAAGAGGAGGAAATGGAAGACGCCAGCCGTCAGCGCAAGATCCTGGATATGGTGAGTACCCGGGGCCAGGTCAACATCAGCGACCTGGTTTTTGAGTTGAAGTCATCCGCTGACGAAGTGCGCGACGACATCTACAAGCTGGTGGGGCTGGGGCTGTTCACCGGTTACGTCAATTGGAAGGACGGCGTGCTGTATTCGGTGGAAGCCTCCAATCTCACCGGCAATCGTTGTCCAAACTGTGGAGGCGAGCAGGTGTTCGCCGGCAAAGGCGTCATCACCTGTCAATACTGTGGCTCAGACATCTTTCTGTGATAGCAACGAACAAGGAGAACACCCATGGAGTTCCAACAGACTGTTGAGGATTCGAGAAGTGCGCTGGAGCGGCGGATGTCCAACGTCCCCGGCTACAGTGGTTACAAGGAGAAGGAGAATCGGCGGGCCGGGGACAAGCTGTTGCGTGACCATCTGGCAGACCAATTGGGCGCCCAGCGGCGGAAGCTGGCCGACCTGCAACGCCAATTGCTGGATAGTGGGGGCCTGCAGATGATGGACGACCTGGATCGGGCGGTCACCAAAGTGCAAAAACTGGCCGACACCATCCGAACTGCCAGCTATGGCTATGCGGGACTGTTCGATGCGGTCACGGTCAAAGAGGAGCAACTTGATCAGCTGTATGCTTTCGATGACAGCATGCTGGCACACGTGTCAGCCATCCAGGACTCCATTGACGCTCTGTCAGAGGCGATTGATGCTGATGGCGATGTGAAGGGAGCCATCAAGAGCGTGGTG
>JAUVRU010000263.1 GCA_030597485.1 Anaerolineae bacterium | reverse complement strand
TCCCACGGCCCCCACCGTTCCCACGGCCACCACCGCTATGGTTCACAAAGAGAGCGACGACCGGCTGGAGGAGAGGATGAAGATGGTAGAAACCCAGATCCGTCGCCGGGGCGTGACGGATCAGGACGTATTGGCTGCCCTGGAGCGCGTGCCCCGACACGAGTTCGTGCCCGCCCGCTACGAGTCTCAGGCCTACGCTGACCACCCCTTGCCCATCGGCCACGGACAGACAATCTCCCAGCCGTACATCGTGGCCCTCATGACTGAGCTCCTCGACCTGCACGACACCGACCGTGTTCTGGAGATTGGCACTGGCTCTGGCTACCAGGCCGCCATATTGGCCGAAATCGTTGACGAGGTATATACGGTCGAGATCATCGAACCCCTGGCCCTCGAAGCCAAGGAGCGGCTGGAACGCCTGGGCTACGGCAATGTGCACACCCAGCACGCCGATGGGTACCATGGCTGGCTGGCGCACGCTCCCTACGACGCCATTATCGTCACCGCCGCCCCCGACCACATCCCCCAACCCCTGGTACGGCAGTTGAAGGATGGCGCCAGTCTAGTGGTCCCCGTTGGCCCCCCGGGCGGCTACCAGACCCTGTGGCAGATCACAAAGCAGGGGGACGAGATCAAAAAGCGGAACGTTACCGGCGTCCTTTTCGTGCCACTGACTGGCGAGCACTAGACCACCCTGGCGGGGATCTCAAGACACCGTTGTTCTGCCAGGCACGCTATGGCAAAGCCGCGAGGGCAAGACTCTGGAGACTTTTCTTATTTCCGAAGCCGGGCGCTGAGGGCTGTGTGGCGGTCCATGATCTTGTTGTTGCGCAGAGCAATGGCGATGGCCCGGCGCGTGCCCACCAGCACCACCAACTGCTTGGCTCGGGTCACGGCCGTATACAGCAGATTGCGTTGGAGCATCACATAGTGCGCGGCCAACACCGGCACGACGACGGCCCTGAATTCACAGCCCTGGCTCTTGTGGATGCTTACGGCGTAGGCGTGGACCAGCTCGTCCAACTCTGAGAATTCATAGGCCACATCCTGGTTGTCCACCCGCACAGTAAGCACCTGGTTCACCGAATCCATGACGGTGATGCGCCCCATGTCGCCGTTAAAGACCTGTTTGTTATAGTTGTTGCGGACCTGCATCACCCGGTCGCCGGCGCGGAACACCTGCGATCCTTGACGCCGCTCGGCCTTGCCCTGCGCCGCAGGATTCAGGACCGCCTGCAAACGCCGGTTGAGCTCGCCCACCCCCGCCGCACCCCGGTGCAACGGCGACAGCACCTGGATGTCCCCCATTGGGTCCATGCCAAACTTGCGAGGGATGCGGTTCTGCACCAGGTCCACCACCAGGTCAGCGGCTTGTTCGGCATCCTCGGCGGGAAAAAGGAAAAAGTCGGTTGCTGCCTTGAGAAACAGGGGCATCTCGCCTTGGTTGATGCGGTGGGCGTTCCTGATGATCAGGCTGCCTTCCGCCTGGCGAAAGACTTCGTCCAAGCGCACTACCGCCGCCGCCCCTGATTGGATGATGTCGTTTAGCACATTCCCGGCGCCAATACTGGGCAGTTGGTCCACATCACCCACCAATAGAAGGTGGCTTTCGGGAGGAATGGCTTTCCGCAGGTTCTTGGTCAAAAGCAGGTCGAGCATGCTGGCTTCGTCGGCGATGACCATGTCCGCTTCAAGCGGATTTCCCTCGTTCCGCTGAAATTGGGACCCTCTCTGTGGTTTGAATTCCAGGAGCCGGTGGATCGTCTTCGCCTCCCGCCCGGTTGCCTCTGCCAGGCGTTTGGCAGCCCGGCCTGTGGGCGCCGCCAGGGCGTAGCGAAGGCGCTTCGCCTCCAGCAGGTGGATGATGGTCTGCACGGCAGTGGTCTTGCCCGTGCCTGGTCCGCCCGTGAGAACCGTAACTTTGTGCGTCAACGCCGTGCGTACCGCTTTCTGTTGGCCCTCGTTCAGCGCCAACGGGCGGCGCTCCGAACTGCCCGGTTCCGCCAGGCGGTCGAACACGCGCTCCAGGTTGGCCTCCCGATAGAAGGACAGACGGCTCTTTTCCGTGTGCAGGATCACCGTTAACTTGTTGGCCACGCCGATTTCCCCATAGTAGAACGGGGGCAGGTAGATGGCTTTCTCCTCGCCCAGCGCCTGGGCGGTGGGATGGTCACCTGGCACATCATAGGTGATCGCTTCGCTACAGAGCCGCTCCTCAACGAGCAGACACCCGATCCCCTCGGTCACCATGCCAGATGGCACGTCGAGGATTCCCGTGCTCTCGTGAATCAACTCACCCTGCGGGGCGTAGACGTGGCCGTCGTTGGCCATCTGGCTCAGGGTATAGGAGATGCCGGCCTGCACCCGCTGCGGGCTGTCGTGGGCCAGACCGATCTCGCGGGCTATCTTGTCGGCTGTGAGAAAGCCGATGCCGTGGATGTCGCGGGCCAGGCGGTAGGGATCGTTGCGCACCACGTCTATGCTGGCGTCGCCATAGGTTTTGTAGATCTTGACCGCGTGTCCGGTGCTGACGTTGTGACTCTGCAGGAAGAGCATCACGTCTTTGATGGCCTTCTGCTCTTCCCAGGCCCGCTGGATGAGCGACACCCTATGTCTTCCCACGCCCAGTACCTCACGGAGGCGCAGCGGCTCTTCCTCGATGATGTGCAGCGTGTCGAGCTTGAAGTGTCGCACGATGCGCTTCGCCATCACTGGCCCTATGCCCTTGATGAGCCCGGAGCCCAGGTACTTTTCGATGCCCGCAGCCGTGGCTGGCAGCATGGTGGTGTAGCCTTCCACCTGAAACTGGCGTCCGTAACGGGGATGGGTCGCCCAGCCTCCGTGGAGCCGCAGGGACGCGCCGGGACTCATCTCCAGCAGGTTGCCTACGACCGTAACGGTGTACCCACGGCCCTCGGGTGTGAGTTGCGCCACGGTGTAGCCGTTTTCCTCATTGTAGTAGGTGATCCGTTCGATGGTACCGATCAGAGTTTCTGACATCGCCCTGTGCCCGATCCTGGCAGGGTCAGTGCTCCCTGCCAGATTGGTCTGCTCTCCACACCGAACCAATCCCAGCTTACCACAACCCTGATCGGGTGTCAATCATAGACCCCACAGGTCTGAAGGGAGCTGGATCTGGTCCAGGCGCTGTGGCAACGGGCAGTCTCGCTGGCTGAATCATGATCCAGGCCGTCAGGTCTGAGAAGTGGCCCCTTCGCTCCGATTGTCCCCTTGCCCCATTGTGTGGTATAATCGGTGCACTGCGATTTATTGCTCCAATCCGGACCTTGGCGAGCCGGTTCGACCCGTCCGTGACCAGCGTTTTCCGGGTGTGGAGGCGCTGAAACACGGACGCGGATCGAACAGTAGAGGACCCGTTGGGGCGTACTGGTTCAGGGCATTTTCGTCTCATAGGAGGGCTGAGGCACCACATCGTCCACTGAAAGAATGCCCCCTCGGCCCGATGGACACAGAAGGACGTCAATGGGCGTGCAACTGCTACTCACCCACGAGAACACCGATTTTGACGCTCTGGCTTCGCAGCTCGCTGCTCGCAAGCTCTATTCGCAGGCTCGACCGGTGCTGCCCCGCCGCCCCAACCGCAATCTGCGCGACTTCTTGACCCTTTACTGGGATGAGCTGCCCTACGTCCGCTACGAGGACTTGCCCCACCGCATGAGCGTAGAGCGCATCATCTTGGTGGACACCCAGACCCTGATCACGCCCAGGGGCATGAGCGACGACACTGTAGTCCAGATCATCGATCACCACCCCCTCAGTCGCGACCTGCCGCCCAAGTGGACCTACGTTGGCGAGGAGGTGGGGGCCACGGTCACCCTGCTATTGGAGCAGATCATCGCCCAGGGGATCTCGCTCACGCCAGTGGAAGCCACTCTGTTGGCCCTGGGCATCTACGAAGACACCGGTTCGTTGGTCTATCCCACCACCACCGCCCGCGATCTGCGATGCGCCGCATGGCTGGCGGAGCAGGGCGCCAACCTGGCCGTGGTTAGCGATTTTCTGCACCATGCCCTTACAGCCCCGCAACTGGCCCTCTACGATGCGCTGTTGGACAGCGCCGAGGTATTGGATTTCGCCGGACATACCATCGTCATCGCTGTAGCATTGGCTGAAGGATACGTGGAAGAGATCTCCACCCTGGCCCACAGGATCCGCGACCTGTACGACCCGGCCGGCCTCTTTCTTCTGGTCGACTTGGGCGAGCACCGCCAATTGGTGGCCCGTTCAACGACCGACGCTGTCGATGTGGGTCATATCGCTAGTCACTTTGGGGGCGGTGGACGTACCCGGGCGGCGGCCGCCCTCATTCGCGATGCGGATCTCAAGACCACCCGTCAGAGGCTGCTCGACTTCTTGGAACGGCACATCCATCCCATCGATACCGTGGCAGAGATCATGTCCTATGGCGTCCATACGCTGTCGCCCCACGCCAC
>JAUVRU010000153.1 GCA_030597485.1 Anaerolineae bacterium | reverse complement strand
GCCGTGTTCTGCGCGCCCGTTTGCATCTGACGCGAAGCGTGCAGATATCATACCCTCTGGGTGCTCTGCGATTCGCCAGAGTCCAGATGAGAAGTGAATGAATGGGATGCGTCCGAGATTTTGGGTCACAGAGACTTCCGAAGTTTTCAAAACTTCGGAAGTCTGCCTAGCATTCTGGACAGACCCGAATGAATGCGACGGCTTGACAGACAATCGAGCGATGTAGTACAATCCGAGTGGTCTATCGGATGCCCTCGTATGGGCCTGTGCTTCACCCGGGCTGAACCTATCAAGGGAGGTAAGACCGTGTACAGGTCACAGAAGCGCCGCACCTGATGCGTGGTCTTGAGCGCCAGTTGGCGTCCCCAGGTCAGCCCGCACATGCGCGAAAGCAGCTGCAAGACCGCATCCTAGGATGGACGGAAAACGCGTCCTCCCTGGCCGCTGCCGGAGTGTGCTGGCAGCGGTTTTCTTGTTGGCAGCACGGTATACCACGATGATCTACTTCGACAACGCCGCCACCTCCTGGCCCAAGCCGCCGGAGGTCACCCAGGCAATGGTGCGCTTCCTCGATGTGGTGGGCGCCAATCCCGGTCGCTCCGGCCATCGTCTGTCGGTGGAAGCCAGCCGCATCGTGTACGCTGCTCGTGAGGCGGTGAGTGAACTGTTCAACGCCCCTGACCCGCTGAGAGTGGTCTTCACCCACAACGTCACCGAGGCGCTCAACCTGGCACTGCGGGGCTTGCTCCGTTCCGGCGATCATATCATCACCAGCAGCATCGAGCACAACTCGGTGATGCGCCCGCTCAGAGCGCTTGAACGGGAAGGGGTTGGTGTGACTGTGGTCCAATGCTCACCGGAAGGATTCCTGGACCCTTCTGGCATAGCGGCAGCTATCCGACCGGACACGGTGATGATCGCGCTCAACCATGCCTCGAATGTGATGGGGACATTGCTGCCGGTGGCAGAGGTGGGGCGCATCGCCCGCCAGCGCGGCCTTCTCTTCCTGGTGGACGTGGCCCAGACAGCCGGTGCCTACCCGGTGGACGTGCAGGCCGCCAGCATCGACCTGCTGGGCTTCACCGGTCATAAGGCCCTCTACGGCCCGACGGGCACGGGGGGACTCATCATCGGGGAGCGAGTGGACCAGACAAGACTGCAGCCACTCAAGCGGGGCGGGACGGGCAGCCATTCGGAGATGGAGGAGCAACCCGGTTTCCTGCCAGATATCTACGAAAGTGGCACGCCCAACACCGTGGGCCTGGCCGGGCTGGAGGCTGGCATCCACTGGGTATTGAATAAGGGTGTGGGGGCCATCCGGAACCACGAGATAACGTTGACCAGGTCGCTGATCGCCGGGCTGAGCGAGATCCCTGGCATCACGGTCTATGGCGGTCTGGACGCAGCCCGTCAGACGTCAACTGTTTCCTTCAACGTGACCGGGATAGAACCCTCAGAGGTGGGATTGCGGTTGGACGAGGAACATAGTATCATGTGTCGCGTGGGACTTCATTGTGCGCCTGCTGCTCACAGGACCATCGGTACGTTCCCGACAGGGACGGTGCGCTTCGGGCTGGGGGCTTTCAACACCCGGCAGGAGATAGACGCCGCTCTGGCTGCTGTGAGGCAACTTGCACGGGAGACCCAATGACCCAGGACGGATTCAGCGTGATCTTGGTCCTTGCTACCAGCCACGCTGTGCGCGCAGAGAAGGTGCTGGCACAGGTAGACGTCCCATGCAAATTGATCCCGGTCCCGAGGCACCTGAGCTCCAACTGCGGCGTGTGTGTCCGCGTCCGACGGCCTGACCGAAAGGCCGCAGTCCAGGCGCTGAACGCAGCCCAAATCGAGATGGAAGGAGTCCACGACGCATAATGGCAAAGATCGTTGACGCGCGGGGTCTCCCCTGCCCTCAACCAGTCATTATGACCCGCAACGCGCTGCAAGAGTGTGCTGCGGTGACCACCCAAGTGGCTCACGAGCCCTCCCAGCAGCACGTCGCCCGCATGGCCGCGCGATCTGGGTGCACGGTACAGGCTGAGAAGCTGGACGACGGCATCTACCTTCATATAGCCAGGGAAGGCACACCGCTGGAACACACCGTTCCCCAGCCGGTGGGCGCTGCCGGTGAGGGGCCGCTGGTGCTTACCATACCCGACGAGTCCATGGGCCGGGGAGAACCAGAATTGGGGCAGATTCTGGTGCGCGGTTTCTTTCACACCCTGGGCGAGATTGAGCCTCTGCCTGGCACGATCATCTTCTTCAACAGTGGCGTGAGACTGGTGGTGGAGGGATCGCCCGTGCTGGAAGACCTGTTATCGCTGTGCGATAAGGGCATCGAAATCCTGGCCTGCGGCACCTGCCTGGACTATTTTGGTCTCAAGGAGAGGATTGCCGTGGGCGAGGTGTCCAATATGTACACCATCGCCGAGACGCTGTTGAGGGCGGGAAGGGTCGTCAGCCTGTGAGGACACCGGAAACCAACCTGGCACGTGCCGGCCCCAAGGAGTGACGAGCGTGACGGATAAGGCGATTCGGCTGACAGCGCTGACCAGCGCCGCCGGTTGAGCGGCCAAGATGGGCCCTGAGGCCCTGGCGCAGGTTCTGCGCCAACTGCAAGACCTGTTCCCGGCCGATCAACACCCACAGCTGCTTGTGGGGCTGGAGGCCAGTGACGACGCGGCCGTATACGGGATCAGCGACGATCTGGCCATTATCCAGACCGTCGATTTCTTCACGCCTGTCGTCGACGACCCGTACGACTATGGGGCCGCCGCCGCGGCCAACGCCATGAGCGATGTGTACGCCATGGGCGGTGAGGTGACGCTGGCCCTCAACATATGCGCTTTCCCTCCCGACCTGCCCCGCGAGATCGTTGCCCAGATCCTGCGCGGCGGTGCGGAAAAGGTAGCCGAGGCAGGTGGCGTGCTCGTCGGCGGCCACACGATCGACGACAACGAGCCCAAGTACGGCCTGTCGGTGATGGGCCTGATCCATCCGGACCGGGTGCTGACCAAGTCCGGCGCCCGTCCTGGCGACCGATTGATCCTCACCAAGCCGCTGGGAGTGGGTATCATCACCACCGCCTTGAAGGGACAGGCAGCCGCGCCGGATCACGTTGCCGCTGCAGTGGAGAGTATGACCCGGCTCAACCGGGATGCCGCCCGGCTGATCCAGACAGTGGGCGTTCACGCGTGCACCGACATCACCGGGTTTGCGTTGCTGGGCCACAGCTGCGAAATGGCAGAGAAAAGCGGCGCTCGGCTTCGCCTCTTCATGGAGGAATTGCCTTTCCTGGAGGGAGCAAAGCAGTATGCCAAGGACTGGCTCTTCCCGGCCGGATCGTGCAACAACCAGCGCGCCTACCAAGGGATGATAGACTTCGCGCCAGAGATATCCGAAGAGATGCAAATGCTGCTCTTCACGCCTGAGACGTCCGGTGGCTTGCTTGTGGCTGTACCGCCCGAGAACGTGGACGCACTTGTCAGCCGCTTCGCCGAAGCCGGCCAACCATGCTGGCTCGTTGGCGATGTGGAGGAAGGTGACGGGGTCCAGGTCGCTGCCTGCGTATCCACATTCGCCCCCTGCTGACCCAAGATGAATACCGTGCCTTCCAGCAGTTAGAGCAAGAAGTATGGCCCAACAGCCAAATGATGCCAAACGCTATGCTGCTCATGGTCCAGAAGAACGGTGGTTTGGTGCTGGGGGCCTTCGACGTCTCACCCCAGGAAAGCGGTGAGCGACTGATAGGCCTTCTCCTTGGCTTCATCGGCCTGACGCCCCAGGGCAAGGTGAAGCACTGCTCGCACATGGTCGGCGTGCATCCCCAACACCAGAACCAACGGGTGGGCTATCGGTTGAAGATGGCCCAACGCGAACACGTGCTGGCCCAGGGGATAGACCTGGTTACCTGGACCTTTGACCCGCTGCAACGCCGAAACGCCTACCTCAATTTGCGCCCGCTGGGAGCCGTGTGCAATGCCTATCTGCCGAATCATTACGGCGAAATGCAGGATGGTCTCAATGTGGGAGTATCCAGCGACCGCTTTCAGGTGGATTGGCATATTGCCAGCCAGCACGTGTCTGATCGGCTGAGCGGCGTCAGCACAGACGATTCGTTGTCGGCGCTGCAGGCGACAGGCGTGCCAATTGTGAATCCGTTCTCTGCTGACCAACTGCCCGCGGTGCCGCCGACAGTCTACAGCATCGAGAGCGAGCGCCTTCTCATCCAGGCCCCGGCTGACTTCCAGGCCATCAGGGCCGCTGACATCACATTGGCCTGCGCCTGGCGGGAGCATAGCCGCGCGCTGTTCGAGACCGCTTTCGCCGCCGGATACGTGGCGATCGATCTCCTGCACGAGCAGGGAAACAGCTACTACTTGCTTCAGAGGGACTGGGAAACGTCTTGAGGGACGGAGCCGGAGATCAGACGCTGCGGACGGCCGGGAACGCAGACCGGTCCCGGCCAATCCCTGTGGAAGCGCTTGCCTGCGGACACCCAACCGCAGGCGCGCTGTGAAGGGGTAGCGTGCTCCCTGCCACCAGCAAGGACTAGAAGAGACGGAAGATCAGGTCAAACAGGCCCAACAAGTGGAGCGCAGCCACAGACACAACTGCAACCAGAATCCAGCGCACGAAGCCTGCCCCCCGTTTCACCGCCATGCGTGCCGCCACCCACGCGCCCGGCATCGTGCCCAGCGCCATCACAAGCCCTATGCTCCATACCACCTGATCATTGAGCACGAAGACGATCAGCGCCGCCAGGCTCTGGAACAGGACGATGAGAACCTTGACACCGTTGGCACGTACCAGGTCGTAGCCTGCGCCCAGCACCAACCCCGCCAGCAGCAGGACGCCCACGCCCACCTGGATGAAACCGCCATACACGCCGATGGCGAAGAATAGGGCCGCCAGCTTCCAGTCGAGTGGGCGCACCCCTCCCGAGCGACCCTCCAGCCACCGCTTGGGCTCCACCAGCATGACGATTAGCATGACCACCATCAACGCACCAATCGTGCGACGCATCATCTGCTCGTCGATGTTGAGGGCAATGTGGGCTCCCACCAGAGAGCCAAGGGCCGTGGGAACGACCAGCCCCAATCCCTGCCGCAGATTCAACACGCCCTGCTGCCGGAAGCTGCCAGTAGCGACGGCGCTTTGAAGTGCCACCCCGATACGGTTGGTGCCATTGGCCACATTGGCCGGCAAGCCCATAAACAGCAGCGTTGGCAGGGTGACCAATGAGCCACTTCCTGCCAGCGTGTTGATGAAACCACACAAGAAACCGGCAGCGATGGCTGCCAGGTAGAGGTACCAGGCCACATCTCCCCCAATTGCGTGTGTCAACTGAACCCCAGCCCCCGCTCCTTCAGCGACACAAAGCGGCCGCTGCCAATGATCAGATGATCCAACACCTCTATGCCCAACAGCTCCCCCGCTTGGACGATCTGACGGGTCATCTGCACGTCCTCAGAGGATGGGGTGGGGTCACCCGACGGATGGTTATGGACAACGATGAGGGCCGCGCTGTTGCTGCGGATCGCCTCCCGAAAGAGCTCGGACACCCGCACCACGGTAGTGTTTACGCTACCCTTGTAGATGGTGGGGGTAGCCAACACCCGGTTCTTCGTGTCCAGCAGCAGCAGACGCAGGTGTTCTTGTTCCAAGTGCGCCATCTCCAGGGTCAGCAAGGCGTTTGCATCGGCGGGCGAGTTTATCTGGGGTCGCTCGTCCGGAGAGGCCACCACCATGCGCCGGCCTATTTCCAGGGCGGCTTGCAGCTGGGTCGCCTTGGCGGGGCCCACCCCACTGACAGATGCCAGATCGTCAAGGCTGGCCCGGGCCAACCCGGCCAGCCCGCCGAAGTCCGCCAGCAACCGGCCCGCCATCTGGAGCACATTCTCTCCCTTTCTGCCCGTGCGCAACAGGATCGCCATCAACTCGGCCAGGGAGAGTGCCGCTGCCCCATAACGCTCCAGCCGCTCTCGGGGGCGTTCTCCGACCGGCATGTCGTGGATGGTCACCTGATAAGAAGAGCTCTCATCCCCCATAACGTCCCTCCGTGTT
>JAUVRU010000034.1 GCA_030597485.1 Anaerolineae bacterium | reverse complement strand
TTCCCTTCGCCTGTGTCGTTTTTCAGCACCACAGAGACGGATGCAGTCGGATAGGCGCTTTCAAAGGCACGCAGACCATCCCCGAAAGCCTCTCCTGCTTCACCATCCGCCTGCGAAGACACCGCCTCCACAGTCCACAAGGTGAGATTGATAGTCGTCTCGGGGGCAACCGGGGAGGCCTCAACCGGGCGGGATGGTGTGCTCTCGGTGGGAGACAGGATCGTTGTGGGAGAGACAGGAGGTGTGACAACCGTGTCTGAGATTGAGTCGGTGCTGGCGGCGGGCGTGGTGGTACTCGGCAGACCACAACCAGCGGTCAGGAAAAGCACAGCCATCCCGGTGAGACAGCAGATTGCAGTGATTCTCGCGGCGGGGCCGAAACGCAGCATTGTCCTCCTATCCTTGTAATCGCGCACCTAGCTACCTGACAGTTTTGAATGACTCGCCTGAAAAAAGCGTCTTCTCACCGCACACCTGCCCCCACCTGCACTCACCTGCACTCACCTGCACTTGCGCTGGGCGCAAGCGCGGTGCAAGTGTGCGCGGCAGCGGCGGTGCCAGGGGGAGACCGCCGAGATCGCAGAGCAAATCTAAGAATATCTCTGCGTTCTCGGCGTGCTCCGCGGTGTATCGCCCCTTCCGTCAGTGGAGTCTATTGAATGGGACGCAGATTCTCGCTGATTGTCGCAGATGATAATACCATAGGACTGGCAGTCCTTCATTGGCGACTCTTCCCCAGGATTTTCTGTCCCTGTCGGACTGGCTGAGCTTGTGTGAGGACTCGTGACCAGGACTGCCAGTCCTGTCCAGGATGTTCCAACAACATCTATTATACCATGACTCGTGCTGAAAGAGATACTTGCCTGATCGAACGCTTTTTGATAGAATCGCGCCAGTGATCCTGGAGGCGGAATCCAAATAGCCGAGTTGGGGGGGACGTTTTGACATGGAATTGGCCAGCCTAATCCGTGACGTGCCGGACTTTCCGGTGCCAGGCATTCTGTTCAAAGACATCACCACGCTCATCTGCCAGCCGGAAGCGTTGAAGGAAACGGTTGATCTCCTGACCGCTCATTACGCTGACGCATCGATAGATATGGTGGCGTCTATCGAATCGCGGGGGTTCATCTTCGGGGCACCGTTGGCCTATCATCTGGGAGCGGGTTTCGTGCCCATACGGAAACCGGATAAGCTGCCGGCCAAGTCCATCAGCGAGAGCTACACTCTGGAGTATGGCACCAATACCCTTGAGGTGCATGAAGACGCCATCCAACCGGGCCAGCGGGTGCTGGTCGTTGATGACCTGTTGGCCACTGGCGGGTCCGCGCTGGCAGCCGTCAACTTGATGGAGCGCCTGGGAGGGGAGATCGTCGGTGTCGCTTTTGTGGTCGAACTGGACTTTCTGAACGGGCGGGACAAGTTGCAGGACTACGATGTGCTGTCGCTGATCCACTTCGACTGAGCCAGATGCCCAAATCTGTGGGCCTCGCATGACGTTTGATCCACTTCTCCGTCAGGGTTGGATCTCCCTGCCGTTGTATTGGCGGGTGTAGTATTCCTGGTAGTGCGCGCCGCTCTTGATCTTGCGCCACCACCACTCGTGATCCACATACCAGCGCACCGTTTTTTCCAGCGCTTCCTCGAAGCTGTGACGGCTGCGCCAGCCCAACGCCTGGACCTTGCTGCAGTCGAGCGCGTACCGCCGGTCGTGCCCCGGCCGGTCGGCGACGGGTTGGACAAGGCTCTCCGGTTTGCCCAACAGTTTCAGGATCAACCGGGCCATGTGCAGGTTGCGCGTCTCGACACCGGTGCCCAGGTTGTAGAGTTCGCCCGGCCGGCCTCGGCGCAGTACCGTGTCAATCCCCTCGCAATGGTCGCGGACGTACTGATAGTCTCGCATCTGAGACCCGTCGCCGTACAGAGGCAGCCGAATGTCATCTATGGCATTGGTAATGAACAGGGGAACCACCTTCTCCGGATACTGATAGGGGCCGATGTTGTTGCTGCCCCGGGTGATGGTAACTGGCACGTCAAAACTAGTGTGGTAGGCCAGGCACATCAGATCGCCGCCGGCTTTGCTGGCAGAATACGGGCTGCGTGTGTGCAGCCGATCCTCCTCCGTGGAACGATTCTCCAGTACCTCACCATACACTTCGTCAGTGCTGACCTGATGGTATCGTTCCACCTGGAACTTCTTGGCTGCCTCCAGCAAGACATAGGTGCCGAAGACATCGGTCTGTATGAAGGCCCCTGGCTCCATCAAGGAGCGGTCTACGTGACTTTCGGCCGCGAAATTGACGATGGTGTCAATCTCGTGATCTTGCATCACCCGCTCCACTGCCCCGGCATCGCAGATGTCGCCTCGCACAAAGGCGTAACGTGGGTTGCCATCCAGGCCTTTCAGATTGTCCAGGTTGCCGGCATAGGTCAACTTGTCCAGGACGACAACTCTGTAGTCGGGATACTCCTCCAGCACGAGATGCACGAAGTTGGAGCCGATGAAGCCAGCCCCACCGGTGATCAGCAGATTCCTCATAGACTTTCCCGAATCCCTATCTGCTACTTCTCCTCGATCTCAATGGTCAGGATACTGTCCCCCGGCTGATCGAGAGGTGCCGTCTGCGGGTCGCGTGCAGTCAACGATTCCACCACATCCATACCAGAGATAACCCGGCCAAAGACGGTATGGTGACCGTCCAGGCTGGGCTGCGCATCCAGGGTGATGAAGAACTGGCTGCCGTTGGTGTCGGGACCGCTGTTGGCCATGCCCAGCACGCCTGACCCGTCGAAGCGCAATTCCGGGTCGAGTTCGTCAGAGCACCGATACCCTGGCCATCCCATGCCGGAGGCAGTGGGATCGCCGGCCTGTGCCATGAAGCCGGGGATCACCCGATGGAAGGTCGTATCGTCGTACCACCCCTGTTCCGCCAGATGGACAAAACTGTTGACGGTGACCGGGGTGTCCTCGGCGAAGAGCTCGACCACGATGTCTCCCTTGTCGGTCTTGATGGTGGCCTGATACTGCTTGCCTTCTTCGATCACCACAGGCGGCGGCTCCGGAAACTGCATTCGCCTCATCTCAATCATGTTTAAGAAGAAATCAAATCCCTGCTCCGAAAACCCCAATTGCTGGGTCGGGTAATGGACTCCGTCGATTATGAAGCTGGGCGTCCCTCGCAGGCCCAAAGCCACCGACTCATCGTAACCTGCTTCCACCTTCTCCTGGTACTTGTGATCGGCCAGAGCCTGATCGAAGGCCTTCACATCAAGGCCTATCTCTTTGGCATAGCCGGACAGCACCGGTGGCATGTCTTCCGCAGCTGTCGAATTCCAATCCGCCTGTCGTTCGTATAGAAGGTCATACATCTCCCAGAAAGCGCCTTGTGCGCCGGCCGCTTCAACTGCCTCACCGGTGACGATCGCCTTGTCGTGAATAGACGTAAGCGGGAAATGCCGATAGACGTGCCGCATTTGACCTGTCTCAGGATCTGTCAGGCTTTCGAGCAGAGGTATCACCATGGCACAGGCCGGGCACTGGAAGTCAGCATATTCAATCAGGACAAAGGGCGCATCGTCCGGTCCCTTTGACCAGTCCTCGTCAGTGACCGGTGGGACGTTGGGGTCTGCCAGAATAGGTTCCGCCACGCACTCCGGGTTGGGATGAGGTGTGGGGTAGGGGGGCGTAGCCTGGGCGGGGGCCTCTGTCCCCACGTCGGCGGAAGTTGGTGTCGCCTCACTTTCCACCCCGCCTGAGGTGGTCGGTGACGCTGCCGCCTCTGTCGGGGCCGGGCTGGGAGCTGATTCTGTCGCCGCGGGCGCTGCCCCGCAGGCTGCCACCACTGAAACCAAGGCTACGCCTAGCATTATCTCAAACCATCGCTTCATTCATCGATCCTTTCAAATTGAGAAACCAACCAAATATCGGACAAGCCTGGACTTACTACGAGTCTCCCGGAGGCCCAAAGCCGTATGCACAGCCTCCGGGAGACTTATGTGACGTTCAAACCACTGACACTGGCCATCGTGAACCCTGCCAGACAACGACCGGATTGTACTCTCCGGCAGTCATTAAGGCAAGCCGGAATGCGGAAGCGGGTCTGTCCAGAATGCCAGGCAGACTTCCGAAGTTTTGAAAACTTCGGAAGTCTCTGACAACCACAAGCCTGAATTGGTGGCGGGGGTCAGCCATGCTATACTGATGTTCATCAGCCGTGGAATCCCAGAGCTACCTGAACTGTGCTCATAGACCAGGCCGGTTGAGATCCAGGCTCACCGTGCGACCGCACCTCCTGCCCGATGAGCCACAAGCACGCTGACGTAAGAGGGCACGAACAATGCGGGCTCTATGCTTTGACAAGAAGCTTCACTATCGCCCCGACATGCCTGACCCCATTCCCCCGCCGGGCGAAGCACTGATTCGTACCCGATTGGCTGCCGTCTGCAATACCGATCTGGAAATCGTGCGTGGGTATCTGGGGTTCACGGGAGTGCTGGGCCACGAGTTCGTGGGAGAGGTGGTCCGGGCCGACGACGCTCCCCATCTGGTAGGACAACGGGTGGTGGGCGAGATCAACGTCTACTGTGGAGAGTGCCCCACCTGCCGCCGAGGCGACCCTACCCATTGCCCGCACGGCACCAGCCTGGGTATCAGCGGACGCGACGGCGCTATGGCCGACTATTTCACCCTGCCCACCCACCTTCTCTACCCGCTGCCCGACTCGCTTCCCGACGAATGGGCGGTGTTCACCGAGCCGCTGGCGGCTGCGCTCGAGATCACCGACCAGATACACTGTCACCCCACCGATCGGGGGGTGGTGCTGGGTGACGGCAAGCTGGGGTTGCTGATTGCCCAGGTGCTGCAACTGACCGGGTGCGACCTGCTGGCCATCGGCCGGCACCAGTCAAAACTGGCTATCCTCGAGCGGCGGGGCATTCGCACTCAGATCGGCGACGATAAGACGGAGGTGGGTGCCGACGTGGTAGTGGAAGCCACCGGGAGCGCCGGGGGCTTTGCCACTGCCCGGGCGCTGGTCCGGCCCCGAGGCACTGTCGTGATGAAGAGTACCTCCCACGGTGATGTCAGCCTGGATTTGAGCCGGGTAGTCGTGGACGAGATTATGGTCGTGGGCTCGCGCTGTGGGCCCTTCCTGCCCGCTTTGCGCCTGCTGGAACAGCGTCTGGTGGACGTGGAGCCGCTGATCCACAGCACATTTCCACTCAGCGATGGGCTGGCCGCCTTCGAGCAGGCGGCCGCGCCCGGCGTGCTCAAAGTCCTGCTCTCGACTGGTTAGGGACCAATCTGGCATCGGCCCGGGGCTCACCCGTTCCCAAACAGCTCCAGTACCAGCGCTTTGGCCGCCATGGCCGCTCCCACGATGCCGGCCTGATTGAAGAATTGAGCGGGCAGGATTTGGGCACGGGAAGTGTGCAGCAGATGCAGGAACTTGTCGTGCTTCCTGCTGATGCCGCCGCCCAGGATGAACAGGTCGGGGGAGAATAGAAACTCCAGACGCTCCAGGAATTCGTTGAGCGCCTTGGCCCATTCTTCGTAGCTCAGCTTCTTCCTCTCGCGAGCATAGGTGGATGCTCGCCACTCAGCATCCTTGCCCCGGATCTCCAGATGGCCCAGCTCAGCATTGGGCAGCAGCTGCCTGTTGACGAAGATGGCGCTCCCGATACCCGTCCCCAGGGTCAACACAAACACGACGCCATCGTGTCCCCTGCCGGCTCCAAATTCCATCTCGGCGATGCCGGCGGCGTCGGCATCGTTGAGCAACAGCACCGGGCACCCGGTTTTCCGCTGGAACAGCTTCTGGCCGTTGGTGCCAACCCAGGACTCGTCCACGTTGGCGGCGTTATAGGCCACGCCGTCCCGAATGATCGCCGGGAATGTGCAGCCGATGGGACCTTGCCAGCCAAAATGGCGGGTTACCTGTCCCACGACATCGCCCACATCTTCTGGCACAGATGGTTGAGGGGTGGGCAAGCGATACCGCCCGGAGGTCAGTACCCCTTGCTCGACATCAACCACCGCGCCCTTGATACCGGAAGCTCCAATGTCAATGCCCAGGATCTCCATCAGGTTCCTCCTGCCCAGCGTACCGCCACATCCAAGAGCCACGGACAGTATACACTCAGGGCACGATCTGTCAACCATACCGCGCCCGTGGTGCCTGCGCCCGTGGTGCCAGACCGCAGACGATTGTCAGCAGCGTCCAGATATGGTATACTGGGCGGTGCTCAGCCACAGATGCTGCTCCACACCAACAACAGAAGAGACAACACGGAAGGAAGGCCCCCATTGAAATCACTATTGGTCCTTGTAGCAATACTGACAGGTTTGCTGCTGGTTGCCTGTCGTGCCACTCCAGCATCCCAGCCGGAGACCCCAGCCGAACCTGAAATCACAGCCGAACAGCCAACCCAAACACCTACCGCGCCTCCCACGGACACGCCTCTTCCAGAAGCTACCGACACCGACACTCCCAGTCCAACAGACACGCCTGTTCCGACCGACACGCCGGTGCCCACTGTGGCTCCCGAGCCAACAGCTGCCGAGGCTCCCCAGCCGGACCCCACGCCAGAGCCGGCACCCACATCTCCCCCAGAAACCCTGGCGGCGCCCATACTGCTGGCACCGGAGGATGGCGAGACATTCGCCAGCGTGAATACCGCCGTGGTCTTCCGTTGGTCCGAAACCACCCGCCCCCTGGCCGAGGACGAGTACTACGTGCTCGTCATCACCCATCAGGAGGGCAACGACTACACCTGGACCAAAGAGACCTCGTTCTCCTTGGCAGAGGGGAAACAGTGGCTGATTGACCTGGGACCCCAGTTGAAGTGGCAGGTAGTGATAGCTCGCCAGCGGACTGGAGAGGTCAACGAAATCCCTGTCGGCGCTGAGGTAAGCGACTACAGCTTGACCGGGGTCTGCTACTGGCACAAATATCTGCCTCTTCTTCTCCTGCACCTGCGCCCGGATGATCTAATCCCTGTGGGTGAGTCTCCGGGCGTTTTGTGTTCCCACCGGATGGAGCCCCGCTTGGTGCTCTGCGGGACACGCCCCGCTTGGTGCTCTGCGGGACACGCCCCGCTTCGTGAAAACTTCGGAAGTCTACCGTGGGGATTATCTTGCGTGATCGGACCTCCGATGCTATAATACGGGCGTCATATGGCCAGCAACGCCGACAGGGCAGGCTGGCACATGAATAAGGCATTGAGCCAAGACCAACCCATAGACCCTTTCGCCGGAAGGGGTAGTGCCGGAGAAGAGGTTTGTGAGTCTGAATGCGGGCATAGCTTAATGGTAAAGCCCTAGCCTTCCAAGCTAGTCATGCGGGTTCGATTCCCGCTGCCCGCTCTGGTCAGGGGCCCTTAGCTCAGCGGTTAGAGCGGCCGGCTCATAACCGGTTGGTCGCAGGTTCAAATCCTGCAGGGCCCATAGCTCGCCACCATACCTGCACCGGCCTTTGAGGGCCGGTGCGTCGGTTATCAGGCTGTTGTGTACCCAATGTGACCGCATCCTGTGACATAATGCGGGGGACAGAGGCAGTTTACAGATGGACAACCATCGAAAAGTGATAATATCCCGGCAACGACGAGCGCGCCGCGACAGACGCCGTCCTAATTTCTTCGTGTGGCTACTTGGCGCTGTGGCAGTCTTGCTCATATTGATCCTGGTCGCCAACACCAGCGTCGTATTGGCGACGATGGGAACCGCGTACGGCATCTATTCCTATTATGCCAAAGACCTGCCCGATCCCCGGGCCATTGAGACGGAGCAGGAGAATTTCGAGACCACCAAGATCTATGATCGGACGGGCAACACGCTGCTGTACGAACTTTTCGTCCCTCGGCTGGGCGACCGCGAGTATGTGACACTCAGCCAGATGCCGCAACATTGTATCGATGCCACGGTAGCTCTGGAAGACAAAGGTTTCTGGGAAAACCCAGGCTTTGACGTCGAGGGTATTATCCGCGCTTTCTGGCAAAACTTGCAGGGCGGTGCTATACAGGGAGGGAGTTCCATCACCCAGCAGCTGATCAAAAACATCATCATTGATCCGGAAGAGCGCATCCAGCGTTCCTATGCCCGTAAGATAAAGGAAGTTATTCTGTCCGTCGAGATCACTCGCCGGTACGAGAAGGCTCAAATCCTGGAGTGGTACCTGAACACCAATCACTACGGCAGCCTGGCCTATGGTATCCAGGCCGCTGCCCGGGTCTATTTCCAGAAACCGGTCAGCGAACTGACTCTGGCTGAGTGCGCCATCCTGACTCCCATTCCTCAATTCCCATCGCTCAACCCTATCGACCGACCTGAAGAGGCCAAAGGACGCCAGGGCGTGACACTGGACGCCATGGTGCGCGACGGGTACATCACTCAGGCCGAGGCGGATGAAGTGTATGGTCAGGACCTGGAGGTGAAGCCGCTACAGGAACGCTTCGACATCATCGCTCCCCATTTCTCGGTTTACGTGCGCAAGCGGCTGGAGGCGATGTTCGATCCTAATCTGGTATACCGCGGTGGGCTGAAGGTCTACACCACTCTCGACCTGGACCTCAACAACGAAGTCGAGCGCATTGCCCGCCAGCACGTGACCGAGTTGATGGAGGAGGGACACAACGCCTCCAATGCCTGCGTGGTCACCATTCGACCCAACACCGGCGAAATCCTGTCCATGGTGGGCAGCATTGACTACTGGAATGAAGAGATCGATGGCAATGTCAACGTGTGTACTGCTGACCCCGGTCGGCAACCCGGTTCTTCGTTCAAACCGTTCAACTACGCCACCGCCTTTGCCCAGAAGACACTCACCCCCTCCACCATGGTAATGGACGTGCGCCGTTCCTTTCCCGACCCTCCCAATCCCCCCTACGTGCCGGAGAACTACGACCGCGAGTATCACGGCCCGGTACGGTTGCGCCAGGCGCTGGCTCGCAGCTACAACATCCCTGCTGTGTGGGTACTGCAACAGGCCGGTGTGCGCAATGTCATCAACACCGCTCACCGCATGGGCATCACCACTCTCAACGGTGACTTCTATGGGCTGGCCCTCACTTTGGGCGGCGGTGAGGTGAAACCCATCGACATGGCCTACGCCTTCAGTGTCTTCGCCACTGGGGGCGTGATGGCTGGCCAATCAGTACCTCCGGAGCGTCAGCGCGCTGGACACCGTACCCTGGAACCGGTGGCCATACTGCGGGTGGAGGATGCAGCCGGCAACATTCTGTGGCAATACTCCCAGCCTGAAACCCAGCAAGTGTTGGATCCAGCCCTGGCCTACCTGATGACTGACATCCTTTCGGACAACGATTCCCGTGCTCTGGCCTTTGGTCGCAACAGTAATCTCTACCTGGCAGACCGGCCCGTGGCCGCCAAAACTGGAACCACGAACGACTTCAAAGACAACTGGACGATTGGCTTCACGCCCCAGATTGCGGTGGCGGTGTGGGTGGGCAACAATGACAATGAAGAAATGAAAGATGTGACCGGTCTGTCGGGTGCCGCTCCCATCTGGAACGACGTGATGACCTATTACCTGCAGGGCCAGCCGGTCGAATGGTATCAACGTCCTCCGGGCCTGGTCAATGTGCAGGTAGACGCTACCTCCGGCTTGCTGCCCACCGACCACAGCCCCGGCACTGTTGCTGAGATGTTCCTGGAGGGGTCTGAGCCGACAACGCCCGATAGTGTTCATCAGGCGTTTCGCCTCAATCGTGAGAATGGCAAGCTAGCCACCGTCTACACCCCGCCTGAGCTGGTGGAAGAGAGGGTCTACGAGATCTACCCGCCGGTGGCAGACGATTGGATGCGCGAGAACGACATCCCCCAGCCGCCGAAGGAGTATGACGACGCTCCCGGGTCACCAGCCGCCGGCGGGCCGGTGACTATCACGGGTCCCAGGCGCTACCAATACGTGAGCGGCGGGGTCGTCATCACCGGCAACGCCATGATCGACAACTTCGCCCTCTACCGTCTGGAATATGGCCAGGGGCTTAACCCCACCTCGTGGAACCAACTGGGCGGCGATCACACCAACCAGGTAGATAACGGACCACTGGAGTTCTGGGATACTGCCGAACTGCCTGAAGGGTTATACACGCTTCAGCTGACCGTCGTCCGCCACGACCAATCCTTCCAGCAATCCGCCGTTCAGGTGACTATGGACAACACGCCTCCCACGGTGATCTTGCTCAACCCCCCGGAGGGCAAGGTTTACCAGATGGAGGCAGACGAGTGGGTCAACATCCAGGTGGAGGCGTTGGACAACATCTCGATGGACCGGGTGGAGTTCTACCTGGATGGTAACATGATCGATGAGTCCACCGTGGCACCCTATAGCACCCTCTGGAATCTGGTCATGACTGACACCATACCGATTCCAGGTACGGTCATCACCCAGACCCAGGCAATCACCAGCGTCGATGGCACCGTTGGCCAGCAGGTGATCACCCTGACTGAAGTGATCTCCATCACCCATCCCGAGATGCCTGATCAAATTATTGAGTACATGCAAGTCTACTCCGGCGGCCTGACCGTGATCTTGAATACGGCCAGTATCACGCCAGGCATAGGCTACACGGAGACCCATACCATCACGGTCATCGCCTACGACGCTGCTGGCAATGAGACCGAGAGCGAGCCAAGCACCTTCTCCGTCATCCACGATCCCGAGGTAATGGAGGAAGAGGCAAAGCCAGAGGCGGTGCTTCGCCGGCGCCGATACGAACGTCCGGTAGAGACGGGCACCTTATCGACACGATCCGAGGTGGTCGCTGTCAGGATGTTGTTGGAAAATCCTGGATAGGACTGGCAGTCCTGGTCACGAGTCCTCACACAAGCTCAGCCAGTCCGACAGGGACAGCAAATCCTGGGGCAGA
>JAUVRU010000374.1 GCA_030597485.1 Anaerolineae bacterium | reverse complement strand
TCCGCAAGCGGGTGGCGCGGGCGCTGAAAGCAGTGAGCATGACCGGCCATGAAGAACACATGCCCCACCACCTGAGCCTGGACGAGCGCAAGCGGATCGCCATTGCCACGGTGCTGGTTATGGACCCGGAAATCCTGGTCCTGGATGAACCGCCGGCAGGGCTGGACCCCCGGTCACGGCGCAACCTCATTGAACTGCTGCGCGAACTGCCCCAGACCATGCTGGTCGCCAGCCACGATATGCGCCTGGTGTGGGACCTGTGCCCGCGGACCGTGATCCTCGACGGCGGGCGGCTGGTGGCGGATGGGCCGACGACCGGGCTGCTGCAGGACAAAGCGTTGATGGAACGCCATGGGCTGGAGGTCCCCTACTCCCGCCTTTCCCCAGCTGGCCCGCCCGCTGACAAGGGGCGTGGTTGAACCGAAAGCGCTGACTTTACTGAAGAAACCGGGATTGAGAGCGAGCATGGGTTCAACGCCCCATTTCAGGCCGACAGTCCCGCTGTTTGTGGGATTGTCCCAAGAAAAGACCCGGTTTCTGACCCACTTTCCCCCACAGTCCAGAAAGCCAACACCCTTTTTCGGCAGAGTCAAGCGCTTTGATCAAAGAGGTTGCGCGGCGCTGGAAACGTGGTGCGCCGTGTGATGATCACCGCTGTCGTTGTCCATCATCCACTGACGCTGGATCAAGAATTCTCCTCTCGCTGCCCAGCCGGCAATGGACAGGCTGCGGGCCACCAGCCAGGTTCCTGACCAGCCATGACCGGATCAGACGATTGCGCCGGGTGACCCAGTCGCCCCGCCCTTGTTTTCCTGCCGCGCTAGCCTCCGCACCTCCGAGCGGAACCCATCGGCACACTTCTTTCTACAGGTCTGCACACTTTCTTCACGAGATTTTCACAGTCGTGGGCTAGAATAGCCTCAGACGAGTCCGGAGAATCGTACACAACAGACGGTTTTGAGAATAGAAGGAGGCAGGAACGATGGTTAGAAAAATTGCATTGGGTACACTGCTGATGGGACTGATCGGTGTCCTGGTAGCAGGTGCCATCATCAGCACGGTGGACAAGACGGAGAATGTGGCGGAAGCGCGTGGCGCGGAGCAGGGCCGTGGCGCCGGAGGACAGAGGGGATACGAGGTGCAGCAAACGGGTTGGGACCCCAGCTCGGACACGCAGCGCAAGGGACGCGGCGGGAACAGCCATGGAGATGGCGTGCTCGAAGACGACCACACCGACTGCGACAGCCACGGAGGCGGCGAGGCCGAGCGCCAATACCCCAACAACGAAAGCACACCGGAGGAGTGGGTCGTCTACGAGGGTACGGTGACACAAGCTCCGGCAGCCGGTGTAGACCTGGTTGTGACAACCGGTGATGGCCAGCAAGTGCTCGTCGGCGCCGGGCCGGGCTATATGGAAACCCCGGGTTTCACCCTTCAGGTCGGGGAGCAGGTTCGAGTGGAAGGCTACTGGGAAGATGATGAACTCAAAGCCGGCCAGGTGACCCGCCTGCAGGATGATCAGACCATCACCTTGCGGGACCAGGACGGACACCCGGAGTGGGCGGGTAGCGGCAAGCGCGCAAATGAGCAGCGAGCGTCCCTGGCGCGGGATGCTCAGGGTCAGCGCCAGGAAGGCCGGGGTCAAGGCCAGGGAGGCCGGGGTCAAGGCCAGGGAGGTCGAGGTCAGGACGGTCACAGTGATGTAGAATTCGACATTCCCGCCAGCGGCGGCGACCTGAGCGAAGATGAAGCAGTGGCCTTACGAGCGGCCTTGTCTGACGAGTACAAGGCGTGGTCGGTCTACGATCAGGTGATCGCCGACTTCGGCACCGTGCGACCTTTCACCAGCATCCAGAAGGCCGAGGAGAACCACATCGCCGCGCTGATGAGGCTTTTTGACGCCTACGGACTGGACGCGCCGGCGAACGAATGGCCGGGTAACGTGCCCACCTACGACACTCTGGCCGAGGCGTGTCAAGGCGGCGTCGATGCCGAGATCGCAAATGCGGCCCTCTACTACGACGAGTTGTTAGGCATGGTGGACAACCCCGACATCGTCCGAGTGTTTGAATCCCTCCAACGAGCGTCAGAGTACCAGCACCTACCGGCCTTTCAGCGGTGCGCGCCCTAGTAGAAAAGCGTGCAATCTAGCCCCCGGTCCCGCAGGAACCGGGGGCGCTTTGCATTTCTGACCACGGCGTTCGCGACTGAATGACGCTACCATCCTCCCTTGGAAGTTTGACAACCGCCCCGTTAGGCGGTATACTTAGTTCATCTAACTAATTACCGCTGGAGGCGGGAGCGCCATGACAGATGAAGACCGGCTCCTGAGCATTTTCGGGCGGTTGCGCACGCTGGCGCTCGGCCAGAACCCGCTGGCTGACAGCGGGGTGACGGGGCCGCAACTGGCGCTACTGGACTGGATCGCTGCTTCGTGGGGTTGTGGCGTCCAGGAGATCGCGACCGGATTGGGTTTGGCGCCCCCGACCGTCAGCGTCGGAGTGCGCCGGTTAGAAGATGCCGGCCTGCTGGAACGCCAGAAAGACCCCCAGGATGGTCGCGCCGTCCGGCTGTCTTTGACGGCTCAGGGTCAGACTCTGCAGGAACAGGCGCACGCTTTCCGCCGGGACAAGATGCGCTGTGTGCTCGCGGGATTGACCACCGAGGAGGCAGAAACGCTGCTGGGCCTGCTGGAACGGGCCCTCAGCGCTGCCGAAAGAACTTGCTAGCGCGGGATGGCATCCTGCGCAATTTGTGAAGGGGAGGAATAGACAACATGCCCGAGGAATTCGTATTCGCCATCGTAACATTCTTGCACGACCTGTTCACCGCCGTCTGGATCGGCGGCCTGATCACCCTGGGGATCACGGTCCTGCCGTCAGTCAAAAAGGTGCTGGGGATGGGACCGCAGACCAAAGAGCTCATGGACGCCATCCAGAAGCGGATGAGTGTGTTGGTCTATGTGAGCATCGTGGGGCTGGTACTGACCGGCCTGCTCCTGTCCAACCGTTCGCCCGCCTTCCAGGGGCTGTTCAGTTTCGCCAACACCTACGCGACGGTCTTGAGCCTCAAGCACGTCCTGGTGCTGGCCATGATCGCTGTGGCGCTTCTTCGCAGCGTGGTGTTCGGCCGCCGGAGCAAGCCTCCCGCACCGAGCCAGGAGAAGGTCAAGGTCGGGCTGCTGTTTCTCAACATCGCCCTGGGGATCGGGGTGCTGTTGCTCAGCGGCTTTGCTTCAGCGCTCGCAGCGGGACTGCCGCCCGCGTAGCCGCCTTCATGGTGGATACGGCGGGCCCAGCGCCCACTGACCCTGGCCAAGGATCAGCTATGACCGACAGCAGATTGCCGGCTATCTTGGCCGACCCTGGCGACGAATCATTCCGCTGTGGTGGGACGTTGGCTTGCTGGAAGAGGCCATCAACGCTGCCGAACAACAGGTCTGAATGGAACAAGACGTTGAACACGTCCAAGCAATGATCCGGAAAGGAGAGAGTTCAAACGTGACCAAGTTTCTGAACCGTTACGTGCGCAAGATTCACCGCTGGCTCGCGCTGCCAATCGCCATCCTGATTCCCGTATTCTTTGTCTTGAGG
>JAUVRU010000203.1 GCA_030597485.1 Anaerolineae bacterium | reverse complement strand
GGCCGCCTGGAAGGCACCCTCTGAAAGCGGGGGTACACCCGATGAGGACAACGGCGGAGCTTGAAGCGAAGGCGGCGTGGTGCCCCTCCCTCCCTGGACACTGGGACGGTGTAGACGCCGGGACGGTGTAGGTGCCGGGATGGTATGGGCGGTGACGGAGCCTGCGGCGATTTGAGCATCCAACGGGGTAGGTCGGAATGTAGGTCGGAATGACATTCCGACCTACGTCTTCACGTACGTCCAGGGCCAGGCTTCCCAATCAGAGACCAGACCTGCTCCTACCGGGTTGTTGGCTACGTACTGAATGGCACGCGCCAACTCGCCTGCGTCTCGCACGACGTGATCGTAACTTTCCGCCTGCCAAAACGCTCCTTGCCGTCCCAGGACTTTGTTTGCCTGTCGCGCTGTGTGTCGTTTGAGAGATTGCTGGATGCGGTGAAGGGCATAGTACGTGCCGTCCTCACGTTGCAGCGGCGTGTAGACCAGATGTACGTGATTGGGCATGACACAAAATGCCAGCAAATCATACACTCCCTCGTCACGATACTTCAGGGCCTCAACAACCACGGCGGCCACTCGTGGGTCCGCCAACCACTGCGGCCCGTTATCTGAAACGTGCAGCGCCGTATCCCATTGCCCAAACGCACGCCGCTTCTCCCGATATGCTTGCTTTCGGCGCTCTTGCGCGTCGCTGATGTGGGATAGTGCACGTTCTTTTTGGTCGCGTTCTTCTTGCAGTGCCGCGATTACCACGCGGGGCAACGAGTCAGCGAGTCGGAAAGTAATGAATAACGTTGCTCCGGCCGGCTGCCAATGCGGTAGGTGGCGACGGTAAAACACGCGGTGCTCGCTAGGTCGCGTACGTCGGAATGACATTCCGACTTACCGTAAGACTGTCGGTTGAGGCGTTTGTCTTCCTCCCTTACCTGGTAGTCGGTGTCATCAATCCCGCTGAGGTTGACGTAGAGTTGATTCTTGTCGAGGACTTCCAGGAGGAAGCGCTTCTGGTCAGCAAAGCTTAACCGGGCAAATTCCTCGGCGTGCTCGTCGAACTGATCACAATCCACTCCGTAGCTGACGAAGGCTTGCTCCTGCATCTTTTCCCAAAGCGCCTGGAGTTCAGCGGCGGACCGAGCGGCCTGAATTTGATCAATGTAGCGGGCGTTCCACTTCATCAACTCGCAGACAACGACACTGCCGCCACCTTGCCAGCCCACTTCCCTGGAGATGCCGCCCTGCTCTCCGTTGATGACGTTCTTGAGACGCGCGCTGAAGTGCACCCCTGTGGTTCGGCATCTCTCCTCCCCAAGAAGGGTCGCCGTATGACGTCCGCATCACCCAGGAATCGGCCCGCTTTCCCTTCTGCCCCGCTGGGACAACCTTCTCCCCTGTCAGTTGACAACCACCTGCACTTCGGTGAAGCCCAGGGAACGAAGATGGTTCTCGAAGAAGGTCTGACCGAACTGGCTGGCCATGTCAAAAATTCCGGATTCCACGGCCGCCTGGTTGATCGCTTCCTTGGCCATTTTGAGAGTCTCTGATTCCAGCTCCACATCGTGGGTGACAAAGATGGACTTCCTGTAGGTTACCGCGTGCGTCCGCTCGAAGTCAATCTCGGTGGAAAGAATCTCAGGAGCCGGCAGATGCAGCTGCACCCGGTTTCCGTCGGTCCAGATGTCCTCCTCCTGCAGCTTGCTCAGATCGAAGCCGGCCTTCACATTGCCGTAGACCAACAGCAGGATCTCTTCCTTGATCCCCAGGTGTTGACGCAAGTCATCAGGCACACTCTCGTTGCGCACCTCGGCCACTGTCCGGTACTCAACGGTTGCCAGTTCAGCCACAGCCCGCACGCTGTCAATGGTCACCACGATGGGCGTAGGTGTTGGCGTGGAACTGGGTGGTGGTATCAGCTTCCGTGCCTCTCGGAACAGGACACCGGCACCCAGCGCCAGAAGAACGATGACCGCCAGCAGGACGAGAAAGATGGCGTTGCAGCCACGACGCCCCTTCGGTTCCTCCACTTGTCCCTTATCACTCTCTGCCATCACGTACCTCGACTTTCACTTCAGCGAATCCCAACGAGCGCAGAAAGGACTCCATGTAGAGAATCCCAAACTCCTCAGCCTTTTCGAACGCGTCGTGGTCCAGCGCCCAATTGAGTACATCTCGCTGGGCCAATCGGCGGGCCTCCGTCTCCAACTCTGGGTCAGGCGGAACGAAGAGACCGGTCTCCCGCACGTAGACAAACGTCTTTTCTTCGTCAACCCCGAGGAAAAGGATCTCAGGTGGTGGCAGCGTAAGGTGCACGGTGGTGCCTCGCACCACGATGTCGCTTTCCTTCATCTCGTTCAAGTCAAACCCGACCACCACCTGGCCTTCAGCGACCAGCAACAGCTTGTCACTGCCAAAGACCTGCTGCCAGATGTTGTTGGGCTCCCGCTCCAGAACGATGATGGCCTGCAACACATATTGGACTGTTTCCAGCCGGCCCAGCGCCTTGATCTTGGTGGTGACGACGATGGGAGTGGGCGTGGGGGTGAAGGTAGGCGTGGATGTGGGCGTGGGCGTATGGGTCGATGTGGGAGTAGGGGATGGCCCCGGCGTGGCGGTCGGCGGCACAGTGGACGTCGGTGTCTTGGTCTGTATGGTGGGCCACGGGGCAGTGGCGATGGGCGAAGATTGGGCAACAACGGTCGGTTCCGGTCTGAGCGGCCCCTGGATGATGCCCGCCGCCACCAACAGAACCGCCACCCCAATGACCAGCACCAGCGCAAGCAAGTGCCACGTGGTCCATTGGCGTTCTTTCATGATGTGATTACCTCCTTCGTAACCGTTCAGGTCACGCTTCAACTCTTGCCACGAAGGCACTATCGCACTAAGAGAACAGATGGAAAAGTTACTTCCAAGGTAGGCGTCTTTCTCAAATCCTTCGTGTCCTCGTGTCTTGGTGGTTAGAACACACCCCACCTGAACGCGCACCCTCCTTCAGCTATTGCATATTGCATTTCAGTAGGGTCATCTCATACAAACAACTCGGTGGACAGATAGCGTTCGCCGGTATCGGGCAGCACGGTGACGATGGTAGCCAGGCCTTCATCTTCCGCGGCCACCTTCAACGTGGCAGCCATCGCCGCTCCGCTGGAAATGCCCGCCATCAGCCCCTCCTCACGCGCCAGCCTCCTGGCCATTTCGAAGGCTTCGTCATTGGTGATAGCGACCACCCTGTCCAACAGATCGGTTCTCAGCACGGCAGGCACAAAGCCGGCGCCAATGCCCTGGATCTTGTGGGGGCCGGGCTCGCCGCCCGAAAGCACCGGCGACGCGACCGGTTCCACCCCGATCACCTGCACCTCAGGATAGGCTTTCCGCAACACCTGGCCCACCCCGGTGATAGTACCGCCAGTGCCAATCCCGGCCACGAAGCAGTCAATCGGGGTGGGGCATTGATTCAGGATCTCGGGGCCGGTATGCAGCCGGTGGGCCTGGGGGTTAGCCGGGTTGTTGAACTGCTGAGGCATGAAGTAGCCATGCTCGGCCACCAATTGTTCAGCCTGTTCAATAGCCCCATTCATGCCTTTGGAAGCCGGCGTCAGCACCAGCTCCGTCCCATAGCCGGCCAGCAGTTTGCGGCGCTCTATGCTCATGCTCTCCGGCATGACCAGGATCACACGATATCCCTTGACAGCGCCCACCATGGCCAGACCTATTCCCGTGTTGCCGCTGGTGGGCTCTACAATGGTGCCACCTGGTTTGAGATTCCCCTCCCGCTCGGCCGCCTCGATCATGCTCAGCGCGATACGGTCCTTGACGCTCCCCCCAGGGTTCTTCATCTCCAACTTGGCCCAGATGTGTACCTGGGGACGGGGACTGAGCCGCCGGATTGGGACCAGCGGGGTGTTGCCAATATGATCCAGAATTGATATCATGATTCTCCTTTGCCAGCAGCCGGACGGGGATGAGGTAGGGACGAGGCATCTGAGAGATAGCCACCTCGTACAGAGGTTTTCATTCCAGGGGTGAGTGACTCTGCTACGACAGCCATGACGCAGATGCCTCGTCCCTACTTGCGACTGCTGAACGCTGACTGCTAACGGCTTGCCCTAGATATGATAGATATTGGCCCCATTGTTGCTGGACTCGACAATGGGATGGCTGGACACGGCCGAGTTGTAGACGCGCGAGTAGGCAGGCACAGAGTGGATCAGCCACACATTGCCGCCGATGATGGAATGTTTGCCTATCACTGCATCGCCGCCCAGGATGGTGGCGCCCGCGTAGATGGTCACGTTGTCTTCAATGGTGGGATGGCGTCTCTTGCGGGCCAATGACTTCTTTACGCTGAGCGCTCCCAGCGTGACCCCCTGATAAATCTTCACATTGTCGCCAATCAGGGTGGTCTCGCCAATAACCACGCCCGTGCCATGGTCGATGAAGAACGAGTCGCCAATGGTAGCACCGGGATGGATGTCTATGCCAGTCTGATGATGAATGTACTCGCTCATAATGCGCGGCACCAACGGCACTTCAGATCGATAAAGGAAGTTGGCAACGCGGTTGACAGCGATGGCGGTCATGCCGGGATAGGATAGAATGACCTCCGACAGGCTCTTGGCTGCCGGGTCGCCCTCCAGGGCAGCCAGCGCGTCCAGGTGCAACTGGCTCCGAATACCGGGCAGTTCCCGCAGCAGGGCGTCGGCTATCTGGCGCGCCTTGTCGGCACATTCCCCCATTCTGTCGCACTGATCATACAACTCACACTCGTGACACAGACTCTTGTGAATCTGGCCGGTCAGGTTCCTGCGCACCCACGCCATCCGCTCCCGGGTTAGATCACGCAGACTGGCATCGTCCAGAGGCTCGCGCTCAAAATAGCCAGGGAACAGGATCGAGCGCAGCGTACGCCAGATTTCAATAGTGCGATCTCGAGAAGGCAGGTGGGGGCCACCAATGTGGTGAATACTACCCACTTGATGGTAGGAATCCAACATCTCGCCCACGACATCGTCTATCTGAAACACTGTAATCTCATCCACAACCATATATCACCACCTGCAGCCACCGACTGGATAAACACTGAAGTGCACCCCTTCATTGTATATCCCACCTCAATTTCGCGCAATAAGCAAGAAGCACAGCACGGGGTGTGTTCGATTCTGAGGGCAAAGACTTCCGAAGTTTGCCGG
>JAUVRU010000511.1 GCA_030597485.1 Anaerolineae bacterium | reverse complement strand
GTTTCAAGGAATGACGACCTCCTGTACGATTGGGCAACCAGATCGAGGTGACTATGGAACATATGGGAACCATCGACACACCCCAGGAAGTGATCTCAGTCCGGCACCTGTGGGCCGGATACGAACATGAGGATGTGTTGGAGGACAGCAACCTCTCGGTGAAGGAACTGGACTTCATCGGGCTGATCGGGCCCAACGGGGGCGGAAAGACGACGCTCATCAAGGTGCTCCTGGGACTGCTTCCTCCCACCCGGGGCCAGGTGCGGATCATGGGGCTGGACGTCAACGAGGGCCGTCGCCATATCGGTTACGTCCCCCAGGTGGTCGAGTTTGACCGCGATTTCCCGGTCAGCGTGCGAGATGTGGCCCGCATGGGCCGTCTGGGAAACCGGGGCTGGCCACGGAGGTACACTGCCGAGGATGACGAAATCGTGGCGGAAGCACTGCGCAACGTGCAGATGCTCCATTTGTGCGATCGCCCCATCGGCGAGCTGTCCGGCGGTCAGCGCCAGCGGGTCTACGTCGCCCGTGCGCTGGCAGCCGAGCCCAGGATACTGCTCCTGGATGAGCCGACCGCCAGCGTGGATCCCCAGGTCCAGGTCAGTATCTACCAGCTGCTGCGAAAGCTGAATGAGCATATCACCATCCTCATGATCTCGCACGACATGGGAGCCATCTCCTCATACGTCAAGACCGTAGGCTGTCTCAATCGACGACTGTTCTATCACGGTGACAGGCAGATCACCCCCGATATGCTGGAGTCCGCGTATCAGTGTCCCGTCGATCTGATCGCCCACGGCCTCCCACATCGCGTCTTCCCCGAGCATTCCGACGAGGAGGCGCAGCTGTGAACCAGATCGTGGAGGCGCTCCAGTTCGGATTTATGCGCCACGCCTTGATGGCCGGTGTTCTGGTCAGCGTCGCCTGCGGCATCGTCGGCACATACGTGGTTGTCAATCGCATCGTGTTCATCAGTGGCGGCATCGCTCACGCTGCGTACGGGGGCATTGGCCTGGGATACTTCTTCGGGTTCAACCCGGTCCTGGGCGCGATTGCCTTCAGCCTGGTGGCAGCGCTGGCAATGGGAACAGTCCAGCGCAAGACCCGGCAGCGAGCCGATACGGTAATCGGCGTGATGTGGGCGGTGGGAATGGCGATAGGTATCATCCTGGTGGACATGACCGAGGGATACAAAGCAGGCCTGATGAGCTATCTCTTCGGCAGCATCCTGGCGGTGCCCGCGCAGGACCTGATCATCATGCTGGCACTCGACATTCTCATTATCACTCTGGTGGCATCGTTCTACAAGGAGTTGCTGGCCATCTCATTTGATGATGTTTTCGCCACCGTCAGGACCGTATCCGTGGACGCCATCTACCTTCTGTTGCTGGTTATGATCGCGCTCACGGTGGTGATGATAATGCGAGTCGTGGGACTGATCTTGGTCATTGCGCTGATGACGATTCCGGCAGCCATCAGCGGTCAATGGGTGAAGGACCTGCCGAAGATGATGGTGCTGGCCTGCATCCTGGGGGTGCTGTTCACCACGACCGGGCTGTGGCTGTCCTACTTCCTCAACCTCACGTCGGGAGCCACGATCATCCTGGTCTCCGGTGGCGTCTACCTGCTGAGCCTGATCGCGAAATCGCTGGTGCAAGGCACAGGCACCGGGGCACGGGCGGAAGTCCCTTGATCTGTGTCTACTTCGTCGAACCTTCCCCGTCGAAGCTGGCAATCAGGGCCCGTTTCCGATGCCGTGGCCAACGCTTGATGGCCAACTCGCGGCGCTGCGCGCTGGCTCGATCAGGATGTTCTTCCGAATAGACCAGCTTCGCCGGGCGCCGAATGCGGGTGGAGCGGCTCCCGCGGCCCGCATTGTGGGTGGCAAGCCGCCGCCTCAGGTCGGTGGTCCACCCAGTATAGTAGCTGCCGTCCGCACACTCCACGATGTACACATACATCACCGACCACCCCTCATCCCTTCTCCCCTTCCCTGATGGGCTGGAAAAGGCGCTGTGCCCGCTCTTCGGGCCCCAGGGCCGATGTTACCGCACCGACGCAACCGGGTCAAGTGACAGCGGCGCAGCCAGCATTGCTTCCAGCAAGCGCCGGTAGGTAAAACCATGATTGTTGCGTCAACACCAGGGTCGGGGTATAATAGATGTGGGATTAGTTGTGTCTAGAGAGAGGCTGCGCCATGAAATGCAGTTTTCTGCACTTCTCTGACGTCCATCTGGGCTATCAGCAATACAATAGTAAGGAACGCTTCAACGATTTCGGCCGGGCGTATCTGCACATCCTGGATCAGGCAATTGCCCAACGAGTGGACTTCGTGGTGTTGGCCGGAGACCTGTTCCAGCAGCGAGCAATCGACCCACCCACGCTCATCCAGGCCATCACCGGGCTGAAACAGCTGAAAGAAGCTGGCATCCCGGTGCTTGCGGTCGAGGGCAACCACGAGCGAGCCCACTACCGGGATGTGTTCTCGTGGACCGATTTCCTGGCCGATCAAGGCTTCCTGGCCATGCTCAATCCCACCTTCGAGGAGGGCAAACCGGTGCTGACACCGTGGGATGGTGTGAACGGTGCCTACGTGGCCCTGCCCCCTTCCGGCCGGGGGCCGGCTGCAGGTCCCGTGCGCGCGTCTGGCGTCAAGTACTACGGCTCATCGACTGAGCGCGTGGTTAAGGGTCTGGTGGTTGCGCTGGCCGCGGTGGACCACTCCCAACTCGAGTTTGTCATCCTCGTCATGCACGCCCGGCTGGATGATGTCTTGGGGCCTCACTCGGCCCCGGTCTCCC
>JAUVRU010000139.1 GCA_030597485.1 Anaerolineae bacterium | reverse complement strand
GCCATGAACACAGATATGGGATACGACTTCTGGAGCCTTTGCATGCCCAACATCTGTGCGGTGTAAGCAATCGCTGCGGTGAGAGCGTAGAGGTACCAGGTCATTGGGGAAATCCATCAATATTGTCGAGAAACGGGTCGCACGTCACTGGCTTCGTCCTGGGGCTCTGCCGCTTCCCGTCGGGTGCGGCCGCCGGTCATTGTGACCGGGGCGATCGGGCTGCCATTGCTGTATGGGAAGCAGCGGAATCAGGTATCGGACGATGATGTTTCCTTCCCTTAGTCTCGGTGTTGGGGCAGGGTGAAGTGGAAGACACTGCCCTGTCCCACTTTGCTCTCCACCCCCACCTGTCGGCCCATCTCTTCCACGATGCGACGGGCAATGGACAAGCCCAGACCGTGGCCCGTGGTTCTGACCTGGTCCAGTCGGGTGAATGGTGTGAACAGCCGGCCCTGTTCTTCCTGGGTGAGGCCCCGGCCGTTGTCCAGCACACAGAAGAGTGTCAGACCGTTCTTCTGCTGTCTTGCGCCCAGCTGCACCCGTGGCGGACATCCGCCGTACTTGATGGCGTTGCTGAGGTAGTTGACCCATACTTCCTCAACTCACGGGCCGTAGCCGACGGCAATGGGCCATGAAGGAGGCACAGTGATCTTGGCCTCGTGTTCTTCGATTATCTGGGTCAAACGCTGCAGGGCTTCGGCCCCGATGGTCTCCATATCCAGCGGTTCCCTCACGCCCGCTTTCATCTGGTGCGCTCCCGCCAGAAGCAGCAACTCGTCGATGATGGTTCCCATCTTTCGTATGTTCTGCAGCATCATTTGGAGGTGGCGGTGGGTCTCACTGCCGGAGGGCAGATCGGCGCAGTTTTCCTGCACCAGGCTGGTGAAGGCGAGCACCGCCGTCAGCGGGTTTCTTAAGGTCGTGGGCTACGGTGTGGGCAAAGGCGTCCAGCTCCTCATTGCGGGCCTGTCGCACAACTGAGCGTTGGCGATAGACACTGCTGGAGTGGAGCTTGGTGTTCAGTCGGTCGTTCAGTTCTCCATAATGACGCTCGTCAGCCTCGATGTCCGGCACAATCAGGCTCTGGCCGGCACTGGCTACCCAGCCGGCAATCCCTTTATTCGGCGCCAGCCGCCAGTCGCGCACCACGTCAGCGCTGGAGCCGGTTGCCTGTCGGCAAATCAGTTCGCCGGTTGCTGGATCCAACAGCCAGACCGAGCAGATGTCCACGCTCAACAGGCTGCGCGTTTCCCCAGTCTTCCGAGAGCCGGACATACCAGGTGTGATGTCCACTTGACCAAGTGACGCATCTATGGCAAGATACTGCTTATTGTAGACGAGTTCAGCCACACAGAGTCGTGTCGCCTGGCTATGGCAGACAAGTGGGACCCCCTCCCTCAACAGAGCCAGGGGCCTTCATCATCCAAGTATATCATAATCTAGTAGGAATTGGAAGCGACAGAGAGGAGGCATTAGCGATCATGCCAAACGGGGTACCTATTGATCACGAATTTAGCTTCACCACCCGGCAGCTGCACGCTGGGCAGGAGGCAGATCCGGCAACCGGCGCTCGCGCGGTGCCTATCTACCAGACCACATCCTACGTGTTCCAGGACACCGACCACGCTGCGCGTCTCTTTGCTTTGGAGGAGGCGGGCAATATCTATACCCGCATCATGAATCCCACCACCGACGTGTTTGAAAGGCGTATGGCCAGCCTGGAAGGCGGTGTGGCCGGGCTGGCAGCCAGCTCGGGGCACGCCGCTCAGATGATAGCGGTTCTGAACCTGTGTGGTGCTGGCGATCATATCGTGTCTGCTTCCACGCTTTACGGAGGCACCTTCAACCAGTTCAACTACACCTTTCCTCGAATAGGTATCGAGGTCACCCTGGTGGACCCGACAGACCCGGAGAGATTTCGGCATGCTATTCGTGATAACACCAAAATCATCTACGGGGAGACGTTGGGCAACCCAGGTATCAATGTCTTTCCATTCGAGGAGGTGTCTGCCATTGCCCGTGAACACCATATTCCTCTGATGGTGGACAATACCTTTGCCACTCCCTATCTGTGCCGTCCCATTGAATGGGGTGCCAATATCGTTGTTCACTCAGCTACCAAGTTCATTGGTGGGCACGGCACCACCATCGGGGGTGTCATCGTGGATGGCGGCAACTTTGATTGGGCCGCTAGCGGTCGGTTTACCAGTTTCACTGAGCCAGACGACAGCTATCATGGTCTGGTCTATGCTGACCTGGGCGCTATTGCTTTTATCACGAAGGCGCGTGTGCAAATCCTGCGGGACACTGGCGCTTGCCAGTCGCCCTTCAACTCCTGGCTACTGCTGCAGGGTCTGGAGACCCTCAGCCTGCGAATGGAACGCCACATAACCAATGCCAGGGCAGTGGCCGATTTCCTGCGGAATCATCCCAAGGTCGGTTGGGTCACCCACCCTTGCCTGACTTCCCATCCCGACTTCGAGGCTGCCAGGAAGTACCTTCCCAAGGGGGCCGGAGCCATCCTTGGCTTCGGTATCCTCGGCGGGCTGGAGGCGGGGCGCAACTTTATCAATAGCCTAGAGCTGTTCAGCCACCTGGCAAATGTGGGCGATGCCAAGTCCCTGGCTATTCACCCAGCCAGCACCACCCACGCGCAGCTCAGCCCGGATGAACAGTTGAGTGCAGGGCTCACTTCGGATTTCGTGCGGCTCAGCATTGGCCTCGAGGACATTGAGGACATTCTGTGGGACCTGGATCAGGCGCTGGCTGAGGTATAGCGCGTCGTTTTCAGGTATGCGTTCAGGTGGGGTGTGCTGCAACCAGCAAGACACAAAGCTACGAAAGCTTCGAGAAAAATGTTTACTTTGTAAGTAGCTTCTTCACCTGTTCTCTTGGTGTCTTTGTGATAGAAGTTGAAGGATGACCTGGACGGTTACGGAGAACATATGGACGCTGTGAAACCTGCAAAATCTGTCGGGCTGGTCCAACGCCAGTATTTCACCTTTGCGGAGGACGAGCCTATGCCCCTGGACAGTGGCGAATCGCTGGCTCCCATCACGCAAGCCTACGAGACGTATGGTGAACTCAACGAGGAACATAGCAACGCAATCCTGATCGAGCACGCGCTGTCAGGCGACGCGCACGCGGCCGGGTATCACTCGTCCCAGGATCCCAAGCCCGGCTGGTGGGATGAATGCATTGGACCGGGCAAAGCTTTCGACACCGACCGGTACTTCGTCGTCTGCTCCAATGTGATAGGTGGCTGCCAGGGTTCGACCGGCCCCAGCTCCATCAATCCGGGCACGGGGAGACCCTACGGCCTCAGTTTTCCTGTCGTGACCATCGGCGACATGGTACGGGCACAACGTCACCTGATGGACTATCTGGAAATCGACGAGATCTTGGCGATTGTCGGGGGCAGCATGGGGGGCATGCAGGTGCTGCAGTGGGCGGTCACCTACCCCCAGCGGGTCCGGGCAGCATTGCCCCTGGCGGCCACGGCTCGTCACTCGCCTATGCTGATCGCCTTCAGCGAAGTTGGGCGTCAGGCCATCTACGCCGATCCCAACTGGAACGGCGGTGACTATTACTTTGGCCAGCCCCGCCCCAACACGGGCCTGGCGCTGGCTCGTATGATCGGAAACATCACCTACTTGAGCGACGAATCCATGAAACAGAAATTCGGCCGACGACTGCAGGGTCGTGAGCGTTTCGGCTACGATTTCGACACGGACTTCGCCATCGAGAGCTACCTGCGCTACAAAGGCCATCAGTTCACCGAACGGTTCGACGCCAACAGCTATCTGTATGTCACCAAAGCACTCGACTACTTCGATTTGAGCAATGACTACGACAGTCTGATGGATGCGCTCAGCAGGACTGCCCACATCATGTACCTGGTGGTCTCTTTCACGTCGGATTGGCTCTATCCCACCTATCATTCCAAAGAGTTGGTGAGTGCCCTGACTGCCGTCGGCGCCGACGTGACCTACACTGACCTGCAATCAACGTGGGGGCACGACGCCTTCTTGCTCGAGGTGGAGACGATGACCGCGCTCATCTCCGACTTCCTTGGCCGTGTGGTGGCAGAACACAATGTCCCCCTGCCGGTCGTACCCCACGGGCAGGTGTCTGTGACCGGGGACGAGGCAGACGGGGCCGGTGACTCGTCACCCAGTGAGACCGGTGGTGGGTCACAATGAACCACAGGATCGATCCAGTCGTGATGCGGCCCGATCTACTGGTCATCGCTGAGCTGATTGAGACCGGTGAGAAGGTGTTGGACCTGGGCTGCGGTGATGGCACGTTGCTGCGCCATCTGATAGATGCCCGCCAAATCACCGGCCGGGGGATTGAGCTGTCAGAGGAGGGCGTGCTGGCCTGTGTGCGCAAGGGGCTGAGCGTGCGCCAGGGTAACCTGCACGAGGGGCTGGGAGACTATCCCGATGGCTCGTTTGACACTGTAGTGCTCAGTCAGACCCTCCCGTTTCTAAACGACCCTGAGTTCATCGTCAGGGAAATGCTGCGGGTGGGCAGGCGATCCATCGTCAGTTTTGCCAACTGGGGCCATTGGCGCTGTCGAATCAGCCTGCTATTCACCGGGCGCGCGCCGGTGGCATCCGATCTGCCTCATCCCTGGTATGCCGCTCCCCGCGCCAGGCCGCTCACGGTGCGGGATTTTGGGGATTACTGTGAACGGTGCGGGATACGCCTCACTGCTCAGATATACCTGGCAGGTTCACGCCGGATTCCTGTGCGGCGTGACAAGAACCTGCGGTCCACCACTGCCGTCGTCGAGCTGAAGTGAGTGTCTGCAATGCGAACGCCGCCTGGCAACGGCATCTCCAGAGGATGCTAGCCTATCCAGAGGATGCTAACCCATGAGGATGCCTTGCCCCACCATCCTGATCTGTCTGAGGCACGGACAGGTGTTTTCTTGACACAGGGTCTGATGGTGCTATACTGGCTAATGACCGCTATTGGCCTGACGTGTGCAAAGACGGACGCGATATTTGAGACGGGTTGTGCAGCGATGGACGGAAATCCCGTGACAATGGCCGCCCTCTTGCATCTATCCCCGTTCACAATCGCTCTGCGGTGAGGTGAGTTGGCTTCCTCTTGGATTCAGAGGCAATGTGAATCACCAGCCCGGAGCGAGACCGCCTTTGTGACGTGACCTTTTTGAGGGGAAGGCCAGTATGGAAATCGTGGGCTTTGGCGCTGTTGGCGTTTCTCTATGTGGGGCGTTGCAGTATGTTCGGTTTTCTTGCTATGGATGAATCAGAGACAAGCAAAAGGGAGATAGGATCATGAAGCTGATAGACCTTACGATTCCACTTGGCATTGGCACCCCTCCGTGGCCCACCTACGAGGCCTTGCAGGTGAAGTACTTCAAGCGCCTGGCTCCGAACGGAGCTAACGGGCAGATTCTGACGCACTCCAATCACCTCGGCACTCACCTGGATGGCGAGATTCACTTCCATACCTCCGGCAAGGACATAGCCGAACTGGATATGGATTTCCTGGTTCACGATGGTGCTGTGGTGGATCTCAGTGATGCCTGTGGCGACTACGACATCTACACCAGCCAGATGGTTGATGAGCGGGTGGAGGTGAAAGAGGGTGATATCCTCATCATTCACACCGGCTATCATCATTTCGGCTGGGATCAGCCCGGTGCCGACGAGGTGCGTTATATGGTGAAGCATCCGGGTCCTGATCGCGAGTTTGCCGAATGGGCCAAGGCCAAGAAGTTGCGCTGGCTGGGCGTGGACTGCGGCAGTGCCGATCACCCAATGAACACCATCATCCGCACCTGGATGCCCCGTCAGGCGCGCGAGGCCGAGAAGGTGTTCCAGAAGAAGTTCGGCAAATCGTTGGAGCAGGTGTTCGACGACGACAAGTACCAGCTTATGCATTTGGAGATGTTCCCGCACGGCATCATCCACGCTGAATGCGTGGCCGGCGACATTGATTTGCTGATAAACCGCCGGGTGCAGATTGGCTTCTTCCCCTGGCGCTTCGTGGATGGCGAGTCCAGCATCGGTCGCTGCGTCGCCTTCGTGGACGATGACGAGTACGAAGATCTGATGAAGAAGAAAGCCAGCATGCCCAAGACGAAGTTCGGCGATGCCTATGACCCGACGCACGTGGAGTCCATCAGCAAGCTGAGTGACCTGGATCGGAGCTAACCGTCGTTCTCTCCCTCCAGGAAGTGTGTCGGCTCTGTCATCTGAGCACCGGATG
>JAUVRU010000471.1 GCA_030597485.1 Anaerolineae bacterium | reverse complement strand
TCCTCCGTGGTGAACGTCCAACGGTAGGGCGCCCGGGCCAGCGGAAGCCCCACCCCGTCGACCGCGGAGACGATGGTTACCACGTACGTAGTTCCGAGCTCAAAGTCGGCGTGGTTGAGCGTCACCACGCTTCCCGTGCCGTCCCATTGAGCGGTCCAGGCGCCAGGGTCAGGTGTGACGTTGAAAGCAAAGCTACTCGGTACGATCGGCTCGGTGAAGGTGATGACCACGGGCGCCGGCTGTGGCACGTCCACTGCCCCGCTGACAGGCTCCGTGGCCAGGATATCTGGCGGCGTGCCATCCAGCATGAGGGACCAGACGTCTGTGAAGACTCCTATGTTGCGAACGCCATCATAGGCTGCGAGGGTCCATGTGTGGACGCCGTCAGCCTGGGCAGGTGGCGTATACTGGGTGACATTGCCCACATCCAGCAGCCCGCCGTCCCAATTGAGCAGATAGCCGGCCACATCAGGCGCCGGGCTGCGCCCCCAGGTTAGCGTAGGTGTCGTATCGCGGATCAGCGCGCCATCCCGGGGGCTGAGGAGCTGCGGGGGATCGGGCGGCGTGCTATCCAGCGTGAAGCTCCACACATTGGCGTACGCACTGAGGTTGCCCACCCTGTCGTAGGCCGCCACGGTCCAGGCATGGACGCCATCGTTGAGAGGCGCGGGCATGTACTGGGTTACGTCCCCAACGTCCACCGTCTCCGCGCCCAGTCTGAGCAGATAGCCCAGCAGGTCGCTGGAGGCGCTGGCCTGCCAGCGCAGCACTGGCGTCGTGTCGCTAATCACAGCGCCGTTCAGGGGCTCGACGAGCACAGGCAGGTCCGGACGCACCGCATCGACTGTGATCGCCGCCTCCGACGAGTTGTTGCCCGGTTCGGTGTCGTCCTGGTAACCTGTGATCGTCACCTGGTTGGTAAGGCTAAAGACGCCTGTGGTCCGATCGTCGACGATGCCGGTGATGGTGATCACACCGCCGTGACCCGGCTCCAGGTTCTCCACCTCCCAGGTGTACGGCTCCGGGCCGACCTCGACGATGGTCGCTCCGGAACTCGTGTAGGCCACATTCACGAGGGTGTCCGGTACGTCATCGGCAATGGCAACACCGGTGGCTCTGTGTGGTCCGGCATTGGAGTAGACGAGCGTGTAGGTAACCAGCTGGCCCAGGCCAACCTTCGCGGGCACTGCCAATTTAGCCACACCCAGATCGGCCCAACTCAGATTCAGCCAGAGCTGATTGGCCTGAACAAACCCGTTCGCAACAAAGGCGTCGAGGTCGCCATCTCCATCAACATCGCCGAGGTCAGCCCCATAGCCGTACGAGTCGGAGAGTTCCTGGGCTGTAGCGGCAAAGGATCCCGACCCGTCGTTGATGAAAACCTTGTCGGCTTGACCAAAGTAGTTGGCAACAAAGGCGTCGAGATCATTGTCGCCATCCACGTCACCTAGCACAACCTGCTGGCTGTACGCATTCCCGCCCAGGGACTGGAGGCTATCGGTGAAGACCGCCTCTCCATCGTTCCACCACACGCGGTCAGGCTTGTTGAAGTTCGCTACAAAGGCGTCGAGGTCCCCGTCACCGTCCAGGTCTCCCAGTGCCACGTCATAGCTTGTCGAAGCTTCCAGAGCCGCTCCACTGTCAAAGTGACCCGTACCATCGTTCAACCATACGCGGCTGGGCTTCTGATAGTTGGCAACTATAGCATCCAGGTCTCCGTCAGCGTCGAGATCAGCGAGTTGGACTCCATAGCTGCGGGCAGTACCCAGGGTCTGCCCGCTGTCCTCAAAGTCCCCCAGCCCGTCGTTGAGCCAGATCCGGTCGGCCTGGTTATAGTTCGCGACATAGGCATCCAGGTCTCCGTCTCCATCCAGGTCACCCAGCGCCACCCCGTGACTCTGCCCACTGCCCAAGCCCGGCGCAGCCGAGAAGGTTCCCGTTCCATCGTTGAGCCATACCGCGTTGGCCTGCTGGTAGTTCGCAACCACGGCATCCAGATCGCCGTCGCCATCCAGATCAGCCAGCGCGACGCTTCTTCCATTCCCGGTGCCCAGGCTCTGCGACCTGATAGTGAAGCGCCCGCGCCCATTGTTCAGCCACACCTCGTCGGTCAGGCCGTCGTTGGCGACAAACGCATCGAGGTCGCCATCGCCGTCCAGGTCGCCCAGTGCCACAGCCCGGCTGTTCACGGTGCCCAGATCCTGAACTTTTTCCACGAACTCCCCTGTGCCGCCGTGCGCAGCGGCCCTGAACCGCCACACATGCCGCACGATCGGGGCGTTACCTGCGAAGACAGCCTCCGTCACGCTGGTCTCCACCAGCTCGCCAGGAAAGAACTCGCTGGCCGGATCATAGACTATGGCCTGGCTGCCCTGCGAACCCCAGACGAAGACCCCGTCCAAATGTCCTTGGGCATGACCGTGGACGCTGAAGGTACGCGTCGTGACGCTGCTCTTTTGCACCGCTGCGCCTGTGGTTGCCTTCACATTCGCCGTGACGGTGGCGGTGTGTACATTGCTCGGTGGCTCAACTCTGACGATCCCCTCCCGGACCTTGATACCTGCATGGCTCTCGTTGTCCGCCGGGTTGCCATCCGGCATGGCGCTCGCGATCGTTGCGGTATTGGTGATCCAGAGGCCGTACTCGACATCCGGATCGACGATGGCCGTGACGGTGATCACACCGCCATCGCCAGGCTGCAGATCTTGCACCAGCCAGGTGTAGCTGAACGGCCCGGTGGCAGTCACCGCCGCGCCCAAACTCCAGAAGGATAGGTCGTCCAGGCTGGACGGCACTTCATCATTGATCATCACGTCAGCCGCGGGCGATGGCCCGGTGTTGGAAAACGCTATGGTGTAGGTGATCGGATCCCAAGGCAGCACCACGGTCGGGCTGACAGTCTTTGCTATCGTCAGGTCTGGGGGGTCCAGAACAACAAACGTGGCATGGTCGCCGCCGATACCCCTGGCCTGACTGAACTCCACCGTGTTCAGCACCACGTCAGC
>JAUVRU010000002.1 GCA_030597485.1 Anaerolineae bacterium | reverse complement strand
GATGCTGTGCGAGCGAGGGATTCGCACCTTTGAGACCTATACGCGCAACACCCTGGACATCAACGCGGTGCCAGTGCTGAAGGAACTGACCCACCTGCCTGTCATCGTCGATCCCAGTCACGCGACCGGCAAGTGGAACTTGGTCAGCGCTGTCTCCAGGGCGGCACTGGCTGCGGGCGCGGATGGATTGATCGTGGAGGTGCACCCACGGCCGGAGGAGGCCCTGTCAGACGGAGGGCAATCGCTCAGGGCGGCTCGCTTTGCCGAGTTGATGACCGAATTGAAGCGGGTGGCCCAGGCAGTCGACCGCGCACTCTAGGCCCACCGGATCCTGGTCACCGCGCCGGGCGCAGTCACCTGGGAAGGGAGGAGGCTGGCAGTCAGGAATGTGAGAGGCCGGCGCCAATACTTCCAGAAGTTGCCAGACGTATAAGCGGTTTACCGCGGAGGACAACAATGAAGCAGACATACGAAGATAGTCATCTATACCGGCTGCGCCACTCGGCCGCGCACGTGATGGCCCAAGCCGTCATGGAGATGTTTCCAGAGGGCAGTCTGGCCATTGGGCCGGCCATCGAGGAGGGCTTCTACTACGACTTTGACCTGCCGCGGCCGTTGACTCCCGACGATCTCGAAGTCATTGAACGCCGCATGCGCGAGATCATCGCCGATGACCACGAGTTTGTGCGGCGTGAAGTGCCGGTCGAAGAGGCCAAGGAGAGTTTCGACGGTGAGCCCTACAAACTGGACCTCATCGAAGGGCTGGTATCCGGGGGGGTGGACGAGGACGGCGAGGCCACGGGGACTGCTGGCCAGGCCGATGCCGCCCCGATGAGTCTGACCATCTACCGCCACGATGATTTCGAGGATCTGTGCCGGGGGCCGCACGTGGAGAGCACCGGTCAGATCAATCCCGATGCCGTCAAATTGCTGAAGGTGGCTGGCGCCTACTGGCGCGGTGACGAGCGAAACCCCATGCTGCAGCGCATATACGGTACGGCCTGGGAGACGGCTGAGGAGCTGGAGTCATACCTGGAGCGTGTGGCCGAGGCTGAGAAGCGCGACCATCGTCGGCTGGGGGCACAACTGGATCTCTTCAGCATCCAGCCGGATCAAATGGGCCCAGGCCTCATTCTGTGGCACCCCAAGGGAGCTCTGATGCGCCATATCGCCGAGGAGTTCTGCAAGGCCGAACACATGGCAAACGGCTACGACTTGGTGGTGACGCCGCACATTGGCAAGCGTACCCTATGGGAGACCAGCGGCCACCTGGGCTTCTACTCCGACAGCATGTACCCGCCCATGGAGGTTGATGGACAGGAATACTACATGAAACCCATGAACTGTCCATTCCATATCCTGATCTATCAGAACTCGCTGCGCAGTTATCGGGACCTCCCTCTCCGGTATGCCGAGTGGGGCACCGTCTATCGCTACGAGCGAGCCGGGGTGCTGCACGGCCTGTTGCGGGTGCGAGGCTTCACCCAGGACGATGCTCATCATTTCTGTCGACCCGACCAGATGCCGGCGGAAATTGATTTCGTGCTCGGCTTCTCCCTGCACCTCTTGCGGTCCTTCGGCTTTTCCGAGTTCAGCGCCTACCTGAGCACTCGCCCAAGCGACGACAAAGCAGTGGGCGATCCAGCCCAGTGGCGCGAGGCGGAAGCAGCTCTGGAGGCTTCCTTGCAGCGGTCCGGCATCCCCTACGATATGGATGAGGGAGGCGGCGCCTTCTACGGCCCCAAGATAGACCTGAAGGTCACAGATGCCATTGGCCGAGAGTGGCAGCTTACCACCATTCAGTTTGACTTCAACCTGCCTGAACGATTTGACCTGACCTACGTAGCCGAGGACGGGCAGCTTCACCGACCATATATGATACATCGTGCCCTGTTAGGCAGCATGGAACGCTTCTACGGGGTGCTCATCGAGCATTACGCTGGGGCGTTTCCCGTGTGGCTGGCTCCAGTGCAGGCGATGCTCATTCCCATTGCTGATCGCCACATAGAGTACGCCGAGCAAGTTGCCACTCGTCTCAAAGAGGCCGGCCTGCGAGGGGAAGTTGACGACAGCAGTGACCGTATGCGCAACAAAATCCGCAAGGCCCAGGAACAGAAGATCCCTTACATGCTGGTCGTCGGTGACAAGGAGGTCGAATCCGGAGCGGTGGCCGTGCGGTTGCGCACTGGCCAGGACCTGGGGCCGCAGCCGATTGATGATTTCATTTCTGTGGCCCAGGCAGCCGTGGACGAGAAGCGAGAATTGTAGCATATGGCAATCGTGGCAGAAAAGGACCTGCCGGTCGAAACCCGTCAGTTGATGGACCGCCTGCGTGCCGAGATCGCCCCAATTGTGGCCGGTACGCCAGTGTCGTTGGCTTATCTGCACGGCTCGTACGCAGTCGGGCAGACCAACCCTTTCAGTGACCTGGACATGGCTCTGGTCACGGATGGCTCCCTGACCGGATGGGAGGAGACAAGACTGCAAATAGCTGTGGCGACTGAGCTGGAGTCGCGTTGCCCCGACCTGCCCGAAATAGACGCGCGGGTTATCGACTCAGCTCCGTTAACTTTCCAGGGACGAGTGCTCTACTGCGGCATTCTGCTCTATGCTCGTGACGAAGACTTCCGTGTCGAGTTTGAGACGCGAGTGCGTCTGGCCCATTTTGACTATCAGCCAACGGAAGCGATGATTCGTGATGCTTTCTTGCAGCGAATGCGAGAAAGGGGGCTACATGGTTGACATCTCCAAAGTGGGTGAATTCTATCATTTTGTGGCGTGCATGCTGGACTTCATCGCAAGCACGGAACCCGGCGAGTAACGGGCACCGTTCCTGTGGCCGAGAGCAGTCTGAGATTGCTCGACTGGAGGTGTAAGGCCATGCCCTCAGCCAGGCTGGAGGCGGGACCGACATTGTTGGAGGAGTAGGATGGACATCGGTTCGGTTCGGCAAATAGACATTGAAAGCGAGATGAAGGTAGCTTATCTGGACTACGCTATGAGCGTCATCGTGGCCCGTGCCCTGCCGGACGCACGTGACGGATTGAAACCGGTCCACCGGCGTATCCTGTATGCTATGCACGACATGGGGCTGCGTGCTAACTCGGCCTACAAGAAGAGCGCCCGCATCGTGGGTGAGGCGCTGGGCAAGTACCATCCTCACGGCGACGCCGCTATCTACGATGCTATGGCTCGCATGGCACAGGATTATTCTATGCGCTACCCACTTGTGGACGGGCAGGGAAACTTCGGCTCCATTGACGGCGATAGTCCGGCCGCCATGCGCTACACCGAGGCGCGCCTGGCCGGAATCGCCGAAGAAATGCTCCTCGACATAGACAAAGACACCGTCGATTGGACCGACAACTTCGACACCTCCCTGCAAGAACCCCAGGTGTTGCCGGCTCGTTTGCCCAATTTGTTGCTGAACGGCACCACAGGTATCGCCGTCGGCATGGCCACCAACATCCCGCCCCACAACCTGAACGAGATCTGTGATGCCATCGCCTATCTGATAGACCACTACCACGAATATGATGACGTGGCAGTGGCAGATCTGATGCAGTTTGTCAAAGGCCCCGATTTTCCGACGGGCGGGCTCATCATCGGCCGAGAGGGCATTGATGCCGCCTATGGCACCGGCAAAGGGCGGGTGGTGATGCGCGCTGTGGCCCGCATTGAAGAGATGAAGGGAAACCGCCACCGCATCGTGATCAGCGAAATCCCTTACCAGGTCAACAAGGCTAGTCTTATCGAGAAGATCGCTGATTTGGTGCGTGCTGACAAGCTGAAGCACATTGCCGACCTGCGCGACGAGAGCGACCGGCACGGTCTGTCCATCGTCATTGAGCTCAAACGCGGGGCTCAGCCCAACAACGTTCTCAACCGGCTCTACAAATACACTTCCTTGCAGTGCACTTTTGGGGTGAATATGCTGGCTCTGGTGGACGGCGAGCCGCGGATTCTGCCTCTCAAGCGATCCCTGCAGGTCTACATAGAGCATCGCCGCCAGGTCGTCACTCGCCGGACCCAGTTTGAGCTGGACAGAGCCAGGCACCGGGCGCATATCCTGGAGGGCTTGCGCATCGCCCTCAGCAACCTGGATGCAGTCATCCAGACCATTCGCCAGTCCCCCAATGCGGACGAAGCGCGCCACCGACTGATGGCTCAGTTTCAGCTGACTGAAATCCAGGCCCAGGCTATCCTCGACATGCAGCTGCGTCGGCTGGCTGCCCTGGAACGGCAGAAGATTGAGGAAGAGTACGTCGAGATAACACAGACTATTATCTATCTGGAGGACCTGCTGGCAAACCCCGACAAAATCATCGCGCTCGTCAAGGATGACGTGGAGGATCTGAAGCAGAAGTACGGTGACAAGCGTCGTACTCAGGTGGTGGTTGATGCCAGCGTGGACTTCGATGAAGAGGACCTGGTGCCACGAGAAGAGGTGCTCGTCTCCATCACCCAGCGGGGCTATGCAAAACGAGTGCCAGCCACCACCTATCGGTCACAGATGCGGGGAGGACGGGGCATCACCGGTATGGTCACCCGAGAGGAGGATGCCGTCCAGTTTCTATTTGCAGCCAACACCCTGGACACTATTCTGTACTTCACGGACAGGGGCAAGGTATATTCGGAGAGGGCCTATCGGGTGCCCGATGCCCATCGGACGGCAAAGGGCATGTCGATCATCAACCTGATAAACATGGACGCAGATGAGAGAGTGACGGCTGTGGTGACCGTCCCCAGCTTTGACAAGGCTGAATACCTGACCATGATCACCCGTCAGGGCAGGATCAAGCGCGCCGATCTCTCCGAATTCGCGTCCGTGCGGCCCAGCGGGCTGATTGCCATCAACCTGGATGAGGGCGACGAGCTGGGGTGGGTGAAGATGACGAAGAAGGACGACCAGGTGATCGTGGCCAGCCAGCAAGGTCAAGCTATCCGCTTCGCAGTGTCATCAGTCAGGCCAATGGGCCGAGCTGCCGGTGGCGTGAAGGCCATCCGGCTGGCAGATGATGACCAAGTGGCCGGTATGGACATCGTAGATCCGAATGATGACCTGCTGGTGGTAACCGCCCAAGGTTTTGCCAAGCGTACACCGCTCAAGGAATATGCGGTGCGCGGTCGATATGGGAGCGGCATAGTTACACTGAACAGGAGAAGCCTGGACATCACCGGACCGATCGCCGGTATCCGCGTGGTGAGAAAAGACGATGAGATTGCCCTCATCTCGTCGGAAGGCATGGTGCTGCGCACGCTGGTCAAGCAGATCCCTCAGATGGGCCGGGCCACACGTGGAGCCATCGTGATGCGGATGAGGGAGGGAGACATCGTTGCCGCACTCGCTTTGCTGACCCCCAAGGAGTTCAAACAGCCGGCGGAAACCAGCTAGCGGCCACATTGCTCAAGAAGGCTCGCCACTGTGCCGCCGGTCATATCGGCGGGTATGGCACGTTACTCCCCAGGCCAGGCATAGGGAAGCGGCGAGCCGCCACCAGCCGGTGCAAGCGGTGGCAAAACACCTCGATTTCGAGGTCGCTCAGCAAGCTCGACAGGTGGGCCAGCAGCGAACAAGCGGAGTCCTGCTCAAGGCTGTCCTGCAATCGGTGCAGATCCTGCAGGATGTCGTCAGGAATCGTGTGGCCAGCGAAGTCCCAGATGACAGTGCGTAGTTTGTGTTCAGGGTGAAACGTGAGGCCGTGGTCTACCGTCCAGATGTGGCCTTCTCTGTCCCGCAGACAGTGCCCAGCCTTGCGATCAGCATTATTGACGATGATGTCGAAAGCTGCCACCCGCTGAAAAAGGGGGATGTTCTCATCACGCAGGGTGAAGTAGTGCGACTCGAAGTGGGCGTCAATGAAGAGTTGCACCGCGCCTGGCCCGAAAAGCCCGTCGCGCAGCACAGTGGGCGGAACGAAGTCCCATCCCAACGCCTGGGCAACAAAAAAGGCGGCCACCTCCCGCAGCGCCAGCGTGCCCGGCGGAAAATCCCACAAAGGGCGCTCTCCCTGGCTGGGCTTGTAGACAACCAGCACTGGGGTATCGTCGCAGACCAAGGTGGCCAGAAAGGTGTAGTTTGAGCTCCAAGGCATGAGGCCGTGGGACTCCGCCATCTCCGCGTCCCTCAGGAAGTCCAGGATGCGTTCCGCTGCTACGGGATGGGTCTGGTTGGGGGAAATGCTGCACACGGCGCTTACCCCAGACCCGTCCGCTCGCGACCGTTGCTCTTGGGGCAGAAATGGCCGGTGGGATCAATGGGTTTGTCACAGAGGGGGCATATGGGACGGGCCTGGGCCGTCACCTCCTCGACGTGGCGCCCAAGGGCCAACATCTGGCCGCGGGTAGCCCAGAAACGCGCCACCTTGGCTGTCTCGGCGTCTTCGGGTAAGGTTAGCTCTTGCATCACCAGCACCAATGCGTCCTTGGATTCATCGTATCCCAGCCCCATCTGGCCGATGGTGAACATGATTTCAACCGGTTCTAGCAACATCAACTCCGAGCTGAGCGGTTCTTCCATCCCGGGTATCTCTCGGGGGAACCGCTCGGCCAGTTCGTCCAGAATCTTGCCGATGCCCATCGCCAAGACCTCTGCCTGCTGCTTCTCCAGCTTCAACGTGACTGTCTGGTAGCCCTCACTGGCTTGCAGCAGGAAGAGTCGTTTGCCTGGCGGGCCGATGGCGTCAATGGTGATACGCGAAGGGTGCATCTCAATAACGCGGTCGGACATTCATTCCCCTCTCGCTTGCGAGACCTATTCGACAGCAGACGCATGATAGCATATTATCAATGGCGGGGGAAATGGATTTGTGAGCTGATTCTTGATGGTGGTAGACTGGGGGCACATCCGCCACCGCGAAACAGGACGGACAGCGGCGCGCATCAGTGCTCAATCTGAGTTGTCAGCGTTCTGCCTGTACCTGACTGAACGGACACGTCTTACCTGTGCGAAACGAGACACTGTGATGCCTTCACCCTCTGTCAGCCGGCCCGGACGTTTGATGCGCACGGTCATTGCCGGACGCTCACACTTGTTCGTCCTGGTGGGCTACGGGCTGCTGGCGGTACTGCTGACCTGGCCGACCGTCACTCACCTTGCCACCCACCTCCCTGGTGACGGCGGCGACGACCCGGCTATTGCCTGGAACTTGTGGTGGGTCAAACACGCACTGCTGAATCTGCACACAAACCCCCTGCACACTGACTACTTGTTTTATCCCATCGGGGTGAACCTGGCTTTCTACACGCTGACGGTTCTCAACGCACTCACCGCCCTGCCGCTGACGCTTAATCTGGGTGTGGTGACTGCCAGCAACCTCCATATGCTGCTTACCTTTGTGATTGGAGGGTACGGGGCATTCCTGTTGGCCAGGCAGCAGCTGGCAGCGTTTCAGTGCAAGGCGGCCACCTGGACGACGGAATGGGCTGCAATCCTGGCCGGCGGGTTCTACGCGTTTGCCAGCAGCAAACTCTTCTACGTGGCACTGGGGCAGTTCAACATCGCCAGCAGTCACTGGATTCCATACGTCCTTCTCTTCGTGTTCAAGGCACGCGATGACGCACGCTCGCTGCGTTGGCCGGCGCTGGCCGCTCTCTTTCTGGTTATGCAGGCGTGGGCCGAAATGACCTATGCGTCATTCGTGCTGATCTTCATCGCCCTGTACGTCGTGTATGAAGCAGCCAGCTGGCTAATGACAGGTGTCAAATGCCAAGTCCCACATCCGGAATCCACAACCGTTGGCCCCAGATCCGTCATCCTGTTACCCATGCGCAATCTGTTGGTCCTGGCCATCCTGTTCACTATCGGTATCTCTCCTCTGCTGGCCGCGATGCTGCCGGACATGCGCGCTGCTGGGGACTTCTGGGTACGGGGAAGTGGCTTCGCTGAGTCCTTCTCCGCCGATTTGGCCGGTTTCCTGGTGCCCACCATGCACCATCCGCTGCTGGGCCAGTTGGTGAGCTGCACCGGCATCACGGCTTTTGACAAGGGCCAGCATATTTACCTGGGTCTGACACTGTTAGCTCTGGCAGCTATCGGGGCAACGAGTGGGCTGGCTGCGGCTCCGCGTGGGCGCTGTCGATCGCAGGCTGGATTCTGGCTCCTCTCGACGATTCTCTTCGCCTGGCTGTCGCTGGGTCCCACGATCCATGTCAATGGGGCCGACACGGGCATCCCGGGTCCCTTCGTCTTCCTCCAATCGCTGCCTTTCATCAAGGGCAATCGCTACCCCAGCCGGTTCAGCGTCATGCTGGTGTTGTCGTTGGCGATGCTGGCCGCTGGCGGCATCTACGCCATATTAGACCGGGCAGCCAGGCGGCCGGCCGTTTCGGGGAGGACGGACGGCCCGCCCCGTCGACGAGGGACACCGCCGGTAATGGCAATAGCCGTCGCCGTGTTAGTGTTTGGACTGTTTCTGTTTGAGCATCTGGCCATACCACTTCCCCAGTCCGATATGACAGTGCCCTCCCCTTACCACGCCGTCGCCAGGGAGCCAGAGGGGGGCGCCCTGCTAGACATACCGGTGGCGTGGCGCAATGGCTTCCGTATCACCGGCCCCATCGATCCCGGTTTCATGTTCGGGCAATTCTACCAGACGGTGCACGGGCGGCCGCTGCTCCAGGGAAACACAAGTCGCAATCCAGAGTTCAAGTTCCAATACTTCACCGAAGCGCCGGTCATCAACTCGATTCTGGCCCTGGAAACCGGCCATCAATTGCCGCCGGGGCGCCTGGAATCTGATCGAGCGGTGGCCGGTGATGTGCTCCGCTTTTTCGACATTCAGACCATTGTGGTGCGTCCGGCCAACGGTGCGAACCCTCAGGTGGCGCCGGAGGCGACGCTGCCGTACATCGAAGCCGTCATGCCAGTCCAGCAGGTCTATGACGATCCCACTCTCACCATGTATCGAGTGGATTTGCCGCCGTTGCCCGAGTTAGTACGAATCGATGCCACAGCACCGTTGGCCCGGCTGCACCTGGGCGAGGGTTGGGGAGCGATAGCAGACAGGCAGACGGGTGCCGGAGAGCCGCTGATGTGGGCGCAGCGGCAGACTGTGCGCTTGTTCGTGGCGTTGGACGGCCAGTCACAGCAGATGGCCGCCCGCATCTTTGTGCCCGGCGACGGCCAACGCCTTGTCGTCCGTGTGGATGGCTGGCGTTCCGATCCCGTGCCGCTGAATCGAGGTTGGGGCGAATACAGGCTTACATTGCCGTCGCAGGCAGTCCGTCCTGGCTTGAACGAGATACGTCTTGACTTCGACCGGCTCTATCCGGTTACCGGGCTACCCGTAGACGACGACAGCCTCTCGGCGGTCACGGTGCTGGTGCAGAGCGCGGGTCAGGAAGTTGGTGACCTGGGCCACATCTACGTCAACGGGGTGGATGTATCGCCCAACCAACGGGGCTATAATGTGGTCGTCATCGGGCCGGAAGGCAGCATCCATGCGGCTGCATTCGACACCCACCTCGACCCTAACGCGTCGGCCACGATGGCGCAGTTTGTCACCGCAGTGCCCCCGGGCTGGATTGTGGCTGTCGCTGCCGCCGACGAGGCCTCCATGAACCTGGGAGAAGAGGGAGTAGCCGCCTTGCGCTCGATTGGCTCAAGCGGCGACCTGCGCGAGAGATTTCGCTGGAGCCATGCCATCATCGGCATCAAGGGAAAGGCACCAGGGACAGCACTGGAGGCCATGGACGGTCTACGTCCTGTCGCCGTGGCCAGCGGCCCGGCGGTGAGCCGGCCGACCGTGGCCGCGGCTGTTGACTGGCTGCAATTCAAGGTGGAAAGAGCAGGAGAATAACGAACGTTGCGGTGGGAAGACGCCTTTTTCAGCAGAGTCGTTGGCCAATAGCGGCAACTGTGGACGGGCATAACAAACCCCCTGGACGATTGCGCCAGGGGTTTTCTACATCATGGCGATAGAGAATCTGGCTTCGAATCAGTAGACGATCATACTACGGCGGATGGCATCATAGATCTCAATGGACCGCCCGGCCCCCAGTGCCACACACGCCATCGGATTCTCGGCAATATAGCATGGCACACCGGTCTCCCGTGTTAGCAGCCGATCTATGCTGCGCAGCAGCGCGCCGCCGCCTACGACAACCATACCTCGATCAATGATGTCTGAAGCCAACTCAGGCGGGGTCTTCTCCAGCACTCCTTTGATGACGCCAACCACCGAGGCCAATGGTTCGGCCATGGCTTCCGTCACCTCATCGGAGGTGACTTTGATGGTGCGCGGCAAGCCGGCCACCTGATCCCGACCCTTGATTTCCATTTCCAGCGGTTCGTCCAGCGGGAGTGCACTGCCGATGCCGATCTTTACATCCTCTGCCGTCTGCTCTCCAATCACCAGACTGTATTTGCGCCGAAGGTAGGAGGCTATGGCATCGTCAAACCTGAGACCGCCGACACGGACCGATCCCGACACGACAATGCCGTACAGCGAGACCACCGCTGCCTCACTGGTACCGCCACCGATGTTCACCACCATGCTGCCGGTCGGCGTGTCAATCGCCATGTCAGCTCCTATTGCAGCCGCCAGGGGCTCCGGGATCACGTAAGCCTCCCGACCGCTTGCCTGACGGGCAGCGTCCTTCACCGCCCGCTCCTCCACACTGGTCACCCCAACCGGCACGCTCACCATCACGATGGGGCGAAACAGGCGGAATCGTCCTACGATCATCTCGATGAAATAGCGCAACAACGCTTCAGTTACCACATAGTCGGCAATGACGCCGTCACGCATGGGGTGCAGAACCTCAATCGCTTCCGGCACCCGCCCCAGCATGGTACGGGCTTCCTCACCCACGGCCACGATCTTGTTGTCGTTGACGGAAATCGCGACGATCGAGGGTTCCTGCACCACGATGCCGCGCCCTTTCACATAGACCAGTACATTGGCTGTACCCAGGTCTATCCCGATCTTTTTCTCAAACATATGCTCTCCGAATCATTACCGTGATTCTGATGGGCGTCCCGCTTGACTGCCACCCGCTCGTCGTCTCTTCCGTGCCCGGGCCACCTCGATGCGCGTTAGAGATCGCTGCAAGGAGGTGGTAGCCCTCGAGAAGTCCACATCCTCCTGGGCCTGGTCGAGCAGGAGCTCTTGTGCCCGCTGGCGCGCATGTTCAGCCCGCTCCAGGTCAATTTCCTCAGCCCGCTCAGCGGTGTCAGCCATCACCGTCACCTGGAGTGGCAACACCTCCATAAAGCCGCCTCCAATAGCGTAGCTGTCTTCTTCATCGCCTCGCCTCACCCGCAGCTCGCCGTACTTGAGAGCGGTCAGCAGAGGTGCATGGTGGGGCAGGATTCCCAGCTCCCCCTCGATACCGGGCGCAATGACCATGTCCACCTCTCCAGAATAGACGAGGCGTTCAACGGTCACAATGTCCAGTCTCAGCGGCATTATGTTCTCACCTTCTCACGCGTTCATCCGCGCAGGCGCTGCCCGGTCTCAATGGCTTCGTCGATGCTGCCCACCATGCTGAAAGCCTGTTCAGGGAGGTCGTCCAACTCACCATCCAGGAGCATCTTGAAGCCACGCACTGTCTCGGTGATGGGCACGTAGCGTCCCTCTCGACCGGTGAACGCAGAAGCCACAAACATGGGTTGAGAGAAAAACTGCTGTACTTTGCGAGCGCGGGTGACGGTCAGTCTATCCTCATCGCTGAGCTCGTCTATTCCCAAGATGGAGATAATAGCGTGCAAGGCTCGATAGCGCTGGAGAACTTGCTGGACATCACGGGCCACCCGGTAGTGCTCTTCGCCCACAATGCGCGGATCCAGGATGCGGCTGGTGGATCCCAGCGGGTCTACTGCTGGATAGATGCCCCGCTCCGCAATAGATCGCTCCAGCGAAATCGTGGCATCCAGATGGGCAAAGGTAGCCACCGGTGCCGGGTCGGTGTAGTCATCGGCCGGCACATACACCGCCTGCATTGACGTGATTGAGCCTCGTTGAGTCGAGGTGATACGTTCCTGCAACGCGCCCATCTCGGTAGCCAACGTCGGTTGGTAACCAACCGCGCTGGGCATACGTCCCAGCAGCGCCGACACCTCAGAACCGCTCATCACAAAGCGGAAGATGTTGTCAATGAAGAGAAGCACATCGCGCCCCTGGTCGCGAAAGTACTCGGCCATCGTCAGCCCGGACAAGCCAACGCGCAGCCGAACCCCCGGCGGCTCGTTCATCTGACCGAACACCATGACGGTCTTGTCGAGGACGCCCGACTCTTTCATCTCATTCCACAGCTGTGTTCCCTCTCGGGTACGTTCTCCCACTCCGGCGAAAACGGAGAAACCGCCATGCTCCGAGGCCAGGGTGTAGATGAGCTCCATAATGATAATCGTCTTGCCCACGCCAGCGCCCCCAAAGACGCCAGTCTTTCCCCCCTTGGTGAAGGGCGCCACCAGGTCAATAACCTTGAGCCCGGTCTCAAAGATATGCGTCTCAGTCACTTGATCCTCAAAAACGGGCGCAGGTCGGTGAATGGGAAGGCGCTCCTTGGCCTCCACCGGGCCACCGTTGTCAATCGGCTCTCCCAGCACATTGAACATACGTCCCAACGTGGCTGGTCCCACCGGAACCGTTATCGGCCCACCGGTGTCAACCACCTTCAGCCCCCGCTTGAAGCCTTGCGTGGAGCCCATTGCGACGCAGCGCACCCATTCGTTGCCCAGGTCTTGTTGCGTTTCGAGCACCAGATTCTCTGTCTCGTCACCATTGCTGTCATCACGCACTACTTCCAAAGCGTTGTAAATCTCGGGCAGTTCCCCCTCAGGGAAGGCAACATCCACTACACCGCCTGTAATCTGCACTACCTGGCCCATGGTGCCCTTCGCCATTACTTGCTTCCTCCTTCAATCCGGTTCCTTGCCCACCTTGCTTCAGGCATTCAATCGCAACGCTTCAGCGCCAGCGGCAATATCAATCACCTCTGTGGTAATCGCTTCCTGGCGAGCACGGTAGTAGGTCAGGGTCAGGTCATCAATCAGATCATTGGCGTTGTCCGTGGCATTGCGCATGGCGACCATGCGCGCACTGTGTTCACTGGCGAGGGATTCCAGAATGGCCTGGTAGACCTGCAACTCTGTGAAGCGTGGCAGTACCGCGTCAAGAAGTGTCTGTGGGTCTGGCTCGTAGATATATTCCCCATGCAAACCCCCGCCACCATCGTTCACGTATGGGCCCATCCCCGAGTCAACCGCCTCACCAGGGGTGATGGGAAGCAACCGGCGGATGGTGGGCTCTTGGTGCAAGGTATTGACGAATCTGGTGTACGCCAGGTAAACCTCATCGTAGTCGCGATTGAGGAAGTCGTCGATCACGGTGCGTGCGATAGGGGTGACGTCCAAGACAGAGGGACGAGGCGGAAGATCGGAAAACTCAGCAATGACCTGAAACCCATGCCGGGACATGACGCTTCTTCCTCTACGTCCCACGGTGATCAGTCGCACTGGATGTCCCAAGCCCTCCATAAAGTGCAGCGTGGCCCGCAGGATATTGCTGTTGTAGGCGCCGCACAATCCCTTGTCAGAAGTGATGAGCACCACCCCCGTCACCTTGATCAATCCAGAGTGGGTCAGCAACGGACGAGTCTCCGGGCCGCTGCCGCGTTGAGTCGCCAGATGCGTCAGCACCTGCCATGCCTTGGCGGCATACGGGCGGGTGGCCAGCGCCTGTTCCTGGGCACGTCGCATCTTGCTGGCGGCTACCATCTGCATCGCTCGCGTGACCTGGGCGATGTTCTTTACGCTCGTGATGCGACGCTTGAGATCGCGAATGTTGGCCATGTGATCTAGAAACTGACCGTGTGTTTGTATTCCTCAATGGCCGATTTCAGCCGCTCCACGATGGAATCGGTCAGGTCCTTCTCTGCCATGATTGCCTGACCAACATCTGGATGAGCGGTGCGCATATGCTGAAGCAGACCGGCCTCAAACTCCGTTACCTTGTTCACTGGCACATCGTCGGCAAAGCCGTTGGTCACCGCGAAAATGGCAATGATTTGATCGTCAAGGGACACCGGCGAATACTGAGGCTGTTTGAGCAGTTCGGTCAGTCTCTGGCCTCGTCCCAACTGGTCGCGCGTAGCCTTGTCCAGGTCAGAGCCGAATTGAGCGAATGCGGCCAATTCCCGGAAGGACGCCAGCTCCAGTCGCAGCTGGCCGGCTACCGTTTTCATCGCCCGGGTCTGGGCATCGCCGCCCACCCGTGATACTGAAAGGCCCGCGTTGATGGCGGGCCGAATGCCGGAGTAGAACAGGTCCTCTTCCAGGTAAATCTGCCCATCGGTAATCGAAATGACGTTGGTGGGAATGTAGGCACTCACATCGCCAGCCTGGGTCTCGATGATGGGCAGCGCAGTCAGCGAGCCGCCACCGTGGTCGGGATGCATGCGCGCAGCCCGCTCCAGAAGACGCGAGTGCAGATAGAAGATGTCTCCTGGATAGGCCTCCCGCCCCGGTGGACGCCGTAGCAACAGCGAAATCTGTCGGTAGGCCCATGCGTGCTTGGACAGGTCGTCGTACACGACCAGCGCGTCCTTGCCCCGCTCCATGAAGTCCTCACCCATGGCGCATCCGGCGTAGGGTGCAATGTACTGCAGGGCTGCTGGCTCGGAGGCCCCGGCCACCACCACGATCGTGTGTTCCATGGCACCGAATCGTTCCAGTGTCGCCACCACCTGGGCCACCTGGGCCAGCTTCTGACCGATAGCCACGTAAATGCAGATCAGGTCCTGGTCATTCTGATTGATGATGGTGTCAATTGCGAGTGCGGTCTTTCCTGTCTGTCGGTCGCCAATGATAAGCTCGCGCTGTCCCCGCCCCAGCGGGATCATCGAGTCTATCGCTTTGATGCCGGTCTGCACCGGCGTATCCACATTCGTGCGCAGAACCACACCCGGTGCGATTCTCTCAATGGGGAGATGGGACTCGGACCTGATTGGCCCCTTGCCGTCCACTGGCTGGCCCAGGGCATCGACCACCCGGCCGATAAGGCCATCGCCGACAGGCACCGATGCAATACGACCGGTGCTGCGCACCATGTTTCCTTCTTCCATGTGGGTGTAGTCACCCATGATCACGACACCCACATTGTCGGCTTCCAGATTGAGGGCAATTCCCATCACCCCGCGAGGGAATTCCAGCAGCTCATTGGCCATCACGTCAGCCAGGCCGCTCACGCGAGCGATACCATCTCCCACTTCGAGAATGTAGCCGACATCCACGGCCTCGACCGGGGCCTCAAAGGCCTCAATCTCTTGTCTGATTCTGGCAGTGATCTCTTCAACTCGCAAAGCCATTCACGAACTCCTGACTACCGTCGTCCGTCCACCCACATCAGCGAATCGCCACCAGACGATTATGAAGTGCCTCCAGCTTGCCGGCGATGCTGCCATCTATCACCTTGTCACCCACACGTATGATAACACCACCCAGTATCGAGGCATCAATCTGGAATTCCAGGTCCATCAGGCTACCGTAACTGGCATGAATTCGCCGCCGGAATGCCTCTCGCTCCTCACGTGTGAGCGGTCCAGCGCTGACGACGTGCGCCACCTGCGCCCCCGGCCCTCGGGTTGCGAGACGAGTCATATCGGCGATCACCTTGTCCAACAGACCCAGATGACCGTCGCGCAGCAGCACAGACAGATAATTCCTCATGTCAGGACGGGTGTCAGGCGACAAGAGCGAATCAAGCCGTGCCTGACGCTGGGAAAACGGCAGGCCGACGTCGGCGAGTTCATCCAGCAAAACTGGATCAGACTCCAGCTGATCCCATAGCCTTTTCAACTCGCCCAACCAGTCCTCTGTCGTATACTGATAGGCAGCCTGCGCATATTCTCGAGCCAGGTCTTCGTCTTTCGAGTAGCCAGCAGGTTTCACGACAGATCACCCGCTTCCTGCAAGAACTGCTGGATCAACTTCCGCTGAGCCTGTTCGTCCACGGCCACCGTCTCGCCAACCACCTTGCGCGCCAGTTCAACTGCCAGGTCAGCCACCTGATGCTGCATCTCCGCCATCGCCTGCTGGCGCTCCACTTCAATCTGCTGGAGTGCCTGCTCACGGACCTGTTCCGCGTCCTTGCGCGCTTCTGCCAGGATATCATCACGCCTTCTTTCGGTTTCCTGGGCTGCCCGGCCTGCCGCTTCCTGGGAGGTCTTGCGTGCCTCTTCCAACTCATGCTGGTATTGGCTCCGCTGTACCTCAGCCTCCTGACGGACTCTATCGGCCTCCTCCAGGGACTCCTGTATCCGCTGGCGACGCTCAGCCAGCATCTTCAGAATCGGTCGATACAAGAAAAGCCGCAACAGGAAGAGAAGAAGGACGAAATCGATCAGATAGGCGATCATCAACGCGGGGTCAATCCCCAAAGGTCTCAACGCCTCCAAACCTCGACCCTCCTTTTGGATAGGAATACGATGATCCGAAAGATGCGCTAAACAACAAACAAGAGAATTAACGCCACCACCAGTGCATAGATAGCGATCGCTTCAGCAAAAGCGATAGCGATGAACATATTGGTCTGGACCTGGTTGGCAGCTTCCGGATTTCGGCCAATGGCTTGCAGCGCCCCCATCGCCAGGATGCCAATACCGACGCCCGGACCGATGGCCCCCAGGCCAATTGCCAATCCGGCAGCCAGCAGTTTTGCGGTTTCAGGTTCCATTGATTTGTTGCCTCCTTACCTGATGTAGACGCTGTTTCCAGAGATCTATGTCATCTTGTCAGACTTGCGGATTCAGTGTTCTTCTTGCTGCCCGTGCGAGACCGTGGCCATGGCAAAGAAGGCCACCGTAAGAATGTAGAAAATAAAGGCTTGAATGAGTCCCACGAAGACCTCCAGCCCCAAGAAGGGCAATGTCAACAGCAGCGGCACCAGCGAGGCTATCACTAGCAGCATGACCTCACCAGCGAAGATGTTGCCAAAAAGTCGAAAGGAGAAGGAAATGATCTTGGCAAGTTCGCTGATCATCTCCAGGATGCCCACGAAAAACTGAATGGCGCCAAACGCGAAAGTTCCTGCCATGCCGGCACAGCCGCGCCGCTGCCCCTGTTCGTCTGGGCCGAACGCCTGTATCATCCCCTTGATGTTGATGAATTTGGAGAAGTAACTGCCGCCGAGGGCCATTACGCCGAACACCTGTGTCATCACCACCGAGATCAGCGCCAACGTCACATTGTTGCTCAGGTCAGTGCTGGGAGACCGAAAGATCGGTATCAGTACCTCACCCGAGTGACAACCCAAATAGGAATGCGCCGCTTCGTCCTCTAACAGAGGAGATGCCAGCCGAGAGGCTCCGGCATTGCCAGGTTGTCCCAGGTAGACCGGCTGGCGCGCATGGCCCGTCGGCTCATGTGTCTCGCAGAAGCCAACTGCGGCCAGACCGGGCATCAGCGCAAACCAGTTCGAGATCAATACGTAGAAGAATATGGTGGCCACAATGGCGAAGAAGCGAGGCGCCCACCGCTTACCGGCCACCGTCTCGGTGAGGTTGTAGAGGCTCTCAACTATCCATTCCAGGAAATTCTGCAGCCCAGAGGGCACCAATTGCATTCGCCGCGTGCCCAGAAAAGCCAGGAGCACCAGTATCACGTTCACCAGCAGTGCGGTGAGCAAGGCGTTGGTGACCTGAAAGCCGAAAGGTGCCACGCCGGGCAACGGCTCAGCGGGGACTACTACCGGAGGCAGCTGAAAGCGCAAGAAAAGGCTGCCGGCAACCAGGAGGGAAACTGTAACGATGACAGCCAATATCACCTTGTACCTGGTCCTCATGCCGGCAATGACCCCCGTGTCTTCATCAACATCGCCCTACGTTTGCTTTCCCCATGCCCACAGAAAACCAATCGCCCCGTCACAGCGGGGCGATTATACCATGTGAGATGTCATCATACAAGTTGGTGCAGCGAAGAACGGGTTATGGTCAGTCGACATACCGCTTCATAACCAGCACCACGTTCTGCCCGCCAAAGCCAAAGGCATTGACCAACGCGACATTTGCCGTGATTTTCCGGGCTTCGTTGGGCACGTAGTCCAGGTCGCATTCAGGATCGGGATTCTCATAGTTGATGGTGGGGGGAACGATACCGGTCTTCAACGTAAGGGCTGCCCCCAACGCCGATATGGTGCCGGCGCCTCCCATAATGTGACCAACCATGGACTTGGTGGCGGTAATGGCCAGGCGGTACGCATGCTAACCGAAAACGCGCTTGATGGCCTTCGTCTCGGTCACGTCGTTGAGCGGTGTGCTGGTACCCTGCGCGTAGATTCCGTCCACGTCGGTGGGTTGCAGCCCGGCGCTTTCCAGTGCTCCCTCCATAGCGCGCACTGCGCCGTCGCCCTTCGGGTCTGGCGCAGTCACGTGGAAGGCATCACCCGTCAGCCGCCCCCCCAGAACCTCGGCGTATACCTGGGCACCACGCGCTTGGGCGTGCTCCTCCGTTTCCAAGATCATAGCCGCCGCACCTTCGCCATACACAAACCCGTCCCGCTCGGCGTCGAAGGGCCGGCTGGCATGCTCCGGGTCATCGTTGCGCTGTGAAAGCGCTCCCATACGACCCAGTGACGCAAATGCCAACTTGGTGTTGACCGATTCGGACCCCCCAGCGATCATCACATCTGCTTCATTCCGCTGCAGAAAATGATATGCTTCTATCAGCGAGTAGTTGCCGCTGGCGCAAGCCAACGTGCTGGTCAACACTGGCCCTTTGGCACCTGTCTCAATCGAGACCAGGCACGAAACCGCATTGGGCATGATGATGGGCAGCAACAGTGGGTTGATGCCGCGGGGGCCTTTTTTTTGCAGCATATAGGTCGCATCCTCTAGCAGCCCAATGCCGCCACCACCGGTGGAGATGACCACCCCCACCCTGTCGGCGTTGTTATCGGTGATATCCAGGTCAGCGTCCTGCAGCGCCTGTCGGCTGGACGCCAGGGCAAATTGGGTCCCCACTGCGGTCCGGCGTAACATCTTGCGGTCCATCCATTGCGTAGGGTCGAAATCCTTCACCTCACAGGAAATGCGAACGGGAAAATCAGAGGCATCGAATTTGGTGATTGGTCCCGCTCCCGACACCCCCTTCACCAGGTTCTCCCACGTGGTTGTAGCATCATTGCCAATGGGCACGACTGCTCCTATGCCCGTGATAACGACACGAGTCATTGATCTTGCCTCCTCACGATCACAACAGATCCTTTAACGCTCCTTTTGTTGAGAAACCAATAAGGCATTGGACAATCCAGGCACATGCGCCCTGAGGCCGAAACCGGTCAAGAGCGCCGGGGATGTGCCAAAATAACAAAACCTGTACGCATAGCCTCCAGGAGACTTGTATGACCTCTAATTGAATTCTCCAACAATCTCGGAGACGGCGTCCCAGTATAACCACAATCATCCAGATGGGCAAGTATCCTTGTCAGTGCTCCAGCACAGTCAAGTCTGTGGAGTGTAGCTGAAACTTCACCCATCCATTATAACCCCAAAACCATCAAATGGTTACCGCTCCCAATGTCCTGAATTTGGCAGATTTCCACCGGGCAGGTATCCTCTAATGGAACGCAAACATAACTCTTATGTCCTTCTAACACGCTTCTCGTAGACTGGTAGGGGTAGAATTGCACGTGTGACAGGGAGCGTGTGCCTTTCCCGAAGATGTGAAAATTGGCACATCTCCTACCACCAGCTTGTCACCAGTGGAGGTTAGGTATGGATATCAACAGGTATACACAGAAAGCACAAGAGGCCATTGTGGCCGCTCAGGACCTGGCTCGACAGTACTATCACAGCCAGATTGAGCCGGCCCATTTGCTGTTGGTTCTGCTTCGTCAATCTGATGGCGTGGTCCCCCAGGTTGCCCAGCGCATCGGGGCCAGCCCAGGCCTGCTCATCAACGACCTGGAGGCCGAGCTGAATCGGCGACCCAAGGCACACGGAGCCACCGCCCAGGTGAGTCTGTCACGTGCGCTCGCCGATGTGGCTGCCGACGCCGAGAAACTGGCTGGCCAGATGCACGACGAATTCGTGAGCACCGAGCACTTGCTGCTGGCAATAGCTCGTTCCGACGGGTTTGCCAGGGAGGTGCTGGCTCAATACGGTCTGAATGAAACGACCATTATGCAGGCTCTGGCCCAGATTCGAGGCAGCCAACGCGTCACCAGCCAGACACCCGAAACCACGTACCAAGCCCTGGAGAAGTACGGACGCGACCTGACGCAACTGGCCAGACAGGGCAAACTGGACCCGGTCATCGGCCGTGACCAGGAGATCCGGCGCGTTATCCAGATTCTGAGCCGCCGCACCAAGAACAACCCGGTGTTGGTGGGTGATCCCGGGGTAGGCAAGACAGCCATTGCCGAAGGCTTGGCCCAACGCATCGTCAAGGGTGATGTACCCGAAGGGCTGAAAGACAAGCGGGTGATTGGTCTTGACATGGGAGCCCTTATCGCCGGCGCGAAGTATCGGGGCGAGTTTGAGGAGCGGCTCAAGGCGGTGCTCAAGGAGGTCACTGATAGCGACGGCATGGTGATTCTCTTCATTGACGAACTGCACACCGTCGTCGGTGCTGGCGCGGCCGAGGGGGCGATGGACGCCAGCAACATGTTGAAGCCGCTGCTGGCTCGGGGCGAGCTGCATACCATTGGGGCCACCACCTTAGACGAGTATCGCAAACACATCGAAAAGGACGCTGCTCTGGAGCGCCGCTTTCAGCCGGTGTTGGTGGACGAGCCGACAGTGGAGGACACCATCAGCATACTCAGAGGCTTGAAAGAGCGCTACGAGGTGCATCATGGTGTGCGCATTCAGGACAGCGCAGTCATCGCCGCTGCCACCCTCAGCTATCGTTACATCAGCGACCGGTTCTTGCCCGACAAGGCCATTGACCTGATCGACGAGGCAGCCAGCCGTTTGAAGATGGAGATCGACAGCAAACCGCAAGAGCTGGATGCCGTGGATCGCCAGATCCTGCAGATGGAAATCGAGCGCGAGGCCCTAAAAAAGGAGAAAGACAAGGCCAGCAAGGAACGTCTGAAGACCTTGGAGAAGGAAATCGCCGACCTGCGTGAGGAGTCGCAGCAGCTGACCGGTCGCTGGCAAATCGAGAAGGATGCCATCCAGGCTCTTCGTCGTACCAAGGAAGAGATTGAACAGACCCGTATCGCCATCGAGCAGGCTGAGCGTCAGGCTAACCTGGAAGAGGCCGCTCGCTTGCGCTACGGCCAGCTGATGGAACTGGAAGAACAACTGCGACAGGGCGGAGCCCGGCTGGCGGAGCTTCAAGAGGGTTCACCTCTGCTTAAAGAGGAGGTGGATGCCGAGGACATCGCCGATGTGGTTTCCGTCTGGACTGGCATCCCGGTCAGCAATCTGTTGGAAAGCGAACGCGAGAAGCTGATAAAGATGGAAGACCGGCTGCACCAGCGGGTGGTGGGGCAGGACGAGGCCATTGTGGCTGTCTCCAACGCGGTGCGCCGCGCCCGGGCCGGCCTGCAAGATCCCGGTCGCCCCATCGGCAGCTTCATCTTCTTGGGCCCCACCGGCGTGGGCAAGACCGAACTAGCCCGCGCCCTGGCCGAGTTTCTGTTCGACGACGAAAAGAACATGATCCGCATCGACATGAGCGAATACCAGGAGCGGCACACCGTGGCCCGCTTGATCGGCGCTCCGCCCGGCTACGTGGGCTATGACGAGGGTGGGCAGCTCACCGAGGCGGTGCGGCGCAAACCGTACAGCGTAGTCCTCTTCGATGAAATCGAGAAGGCGCACCCTGAGGTTTTCAACGTGCTGTTACAGCTCCTGGACGATGGCCGGCTGACCGACGGCCATGGACGTACCGTGGATTTCAAGAACACCGTCGTCATTATGACCAGCAACATTGGCAGCCACCACATCGTGGAGCTGGGCATTGATGCTGCCGAGGACAGAGTCCTGGAAGACCTGAGGCGGCATTTCCGCCCCGAGTTCTTGAATCGCGTCGATGAGGTCATTGTCTTTCATAGCCTTAGCCGTGATGACCTGGCCCGCATCGTGGACATCCAGGTCGAGCACATCGAGGCTTTGATGACCGGACGCAACATCACGCTGGTTCTGACGGCGGCTGCCCGTGACTTCCTGGCCGACAGGGGTTACGATCCCGCCTTCGGTGCTCGCCCCTTGAAGCGGGTCATCCAACGGTATCTGCAAGACCCGCTGGCCATGGACCTGCTGGAGGGTGGGTTACGCGAAGGCGACACGGTGCAGGTTAACGTGGGTTGCGACGGATTGACCTTTGATCGTCTGGGCACCACGCCAGAGGAATCTGTAGAGAATGCGGAAGCGGAAGTTGTCGAGGCCGAGATAGTGGAATAGCGGGCAGGGTGCCCGTCAGGGGTGGCACGACCATTGTGGTGCCACCCCTTTTGCTTATCACAGACCGGCACACATGCGGCTTCTCATATCCGCGTGCGACGTCGGCGTGAATCCGCTGAATGCCTACACTGGTTCCACTTCCCCATCCACAACCTGCAACAACCCAGCCGCCCGGTCGCGGAAGGCATCGGTGAAATCGTCCCAATCTGTGGTGGTGACGATAGATTGCTCCACATCGCCCACCATGGCCGTCACCCGAGCCCGTCGTCCTGCGTCCAGCTCGCTCATCACGTCATCTAACAGCAGCACAGGGGATTCACCTGTCGTCTGCCTCATCAGATCCACTTCGGCGAATCTCAGTGCCAGCGCTGTCGTGCGCTGCTGGCCCCGTGAGCCATACAGGGTCAGGTCCACACCGTCGACCAGGAAGTGCACATCGTCACGATGCGGCCCCGTCAGGGTCATGCCTCTGGCGATTTCCTCACGTCGGGCCTGGCGCAGTCTGAGAAGATAGGCTCGGGCCACTTCTTGCACCGATAGGCTGGCTTGCGCTGATGGCAACAGTTCTTCCAACAGCAAGGGACGCTGATAGTCAAGCGAGGGACGATCCTCGGGGTCAAAACTGGGTGCGTAGTATAGACGCAGCGTTTCCCCCTGATTGCTCAGCACCCGGTATCTCTCCCGACCCAACCGATCCAGCGCGGCGATTGCCTCTCGTCGGGAGACGATCAACACGGCACCATGTTCCGCCAGTTGCTCGTCCCAAAAAGCGAGCTGATCTTGACTGCCTTGCCGCTCGCCCAGTTGCTTGAGCAAGGCGTTGCGCTGGGTCAGGGTCTGGTTATACTGGCTGAGGGCGTGGCAGTAACTGGGCTCTATCTGGCATAGGGTGATGTCCAGGTAGCGGCGGCGGGCAGCAGGCGCACCGGTGACCAGATCGATGTCTTCAGGAATGAACAGAACGGCATTCAACTGACCGACCAGGTCCAGTGCCCGCTTCTTGACCCCATTCAGGCGCATCTCTTTGTGAATCCGGCCGGCCTCGTCGGGCAGCAACGTGACGTCGATCCGAAACGCGCTGTTCTGCCGTTGTACGTGAGCCTCCAACCGGGCAAACGGAAGGGCGTCGTGCTCCAGTGATTGCCAATTGATGACCTGGCGCTCGGCACGGGCAAACGTAGACCGGGTGGTCGCCAGGAAGTAGATTGCCTCCAGCAGGTTGGTCTTGCCCTGGGCGTTATCCCCGCACAAAAGGAGAGGGCCGGGCCCCAAATCCAGCACCAGCCCGGCGTAGTTGCGGAAATTCACCAAAGCCAGCTTCGTTAGATGCATCACCCGATTATAACATGGGGCCCACACACTCCCAAATGATTCGACCGCGAGGGCAGGGCAAATGCATCACAATTTGCAGGAGACATCGGACTCCGGAATCTGACGGAGTGCGAAATCCCTTGATTTTGCTCAATCTGGTTGTTGACAGACCTTGCACTTGCAAGCATAATAGCCATCTATGCGAACGCACTATCTGACTCTTGCCATTTCTGTGTTGGCGCTAACGGTGGTGACATGTCAACGCAATGCGCCGGCGAAGCCCACCCATACCACCTTTGAGGAGGCGATGGGGCTATCTCCCCTGCCCACGCCTTGTCCCACCGCCACGTCCACGCCAACCCTTACCCGCACGCCCACAGCAACCCACACCCCGATCCCCACCGCGACCCCGACCGTGACGCCCATTCCCAGCCACCGCCTGTCGGCCGCCCATCAAGCCTTTGCCTGGGGTGACTATCCCCGGGCACAGGCAGAGTTCACCGCCTTGCTTGCCGACTCGGGCGCAGATGGTGGGGAACGGCAACTGGCAACCTACTGGGCAGGTCGCAGTGCGCTGGAGGCCGGCGATTACGAGAGCGCTCTAACGCTGCTGCAGGACTTCACCCAGGCTTATCCTGATGATCCACTGGTAGCCACGGCACATTTGCTTGTGGCCAGGGCCTACGAGAATCGGGGCGAGTGGCGCCGGGCAATGGGTGCCTATCGGGCCTATTTGCAGCTGGATGATGTGCTGGCTGTGTATGCCTATGATAGCATCGGTAAGGCGGCCATGCTGATTCTCGACTACGATGAGGCAGTCGCGGCCTATGCGGATGGCCTGCGGGTCGCGCCTGACGACAGCAGGGCTGTCTACATGCGTGAGGGGATTGCTCAGGCTGAGCTGGCCCGAGGGGATCCGGCCGCCGCCGTGGAGCAATATGATGCTATCCTGAGTGTGGCTCGCATCGACGCTTATCGGGCCAGAATCCTGTATCTGGCCGGCCAGGCATTGATGAAAGATGAGGACGAGGCGGCAGCCTACGAACGCTACGCCCAGGCAGTAAACCGCTACCCGACGGCCCACTACGCCTATTTGTCCCTGGTTGAATTAGTAAATGCGGGCGAGCCAGTGGACGATTACCAGCGCGGCCTGGTAGATTACCACGCAGGAGTCTACCAACCGGCCATCGACGCTTTCACGCGTGCCATCGAGGCAGATCCAAACGTGGGCGCCGGGGATGTCCACTGGTACCTGGCGCTGTCGCAGAAGGCGAATGGGAATCTGTGGCAGGCCATTCAGCGATTCGATGAACTTATCCAGGCCTATCCGGCGCACGAGCACGTGCACCAGGCGTGGTTGGAAAAGGCTGCTGCCTATGCCTGGCGGGGCGATCTTGACCACGCTCTGGCGACATACCGCACGCTCGCCAGTCAGTATCCCCAGTCTCCGCTGGCGGCGACCGCTTTGTGGAAGGCTGCGACCCTCCAGGTGGACAATGACGATCTGGAGGCAGCGGCTGTCGCCTTCCGTGATATGGCGGATCGTTATCCTCAGGACGACGGCGCGCCGGATGCCCTCTTCAAGGCTGCTCTGCTGGACTATCGTCGTGCCGAGTTTGAGGCAGCCCGCGCCGGCTGGCAGGCGCTTGTCGAGACATATCCCGACAGCCTGGCCGCTACCGCCGGCCGCTTCTGGCTGGGCAAGGCGTGGCTGGCGTTGGAGAACAGCGAGGAAGCGGACGCTGCATTTCGGGGGGCCAGCGAATGGTCACCATACTCCTACCATGGGCTGCGAGCGGCGGAGATGCTAGCGGGAATTTCCAGCCGCGTCGACCACAGCGTGCCGCTCCCGCCCCCCAACCTCGATGTCAGTCAAGATGAAGCCGAGGAGTGGCTGGCCAGCTGGCTACCCATTGCCGACACCATCCCGGCGGGCACGTTGAACCCCGCCATTGCCCAGGACCCTGCCTGGCGCCGGGGTGATGCACTGCTTCGTGCCGGTCGAAGAAAGGAGGCTCTGGAAGAGTGGGAAACGGTCAAAGAGGCATGGTGGGACGACCCCCTGGCTATGTATCAATTAGCCGTCGCCTTCCGTGACCGGGGGGCATATCGTCTTTCCATCATTTGCGCCGAGCGGCTGACCTGGACCTCGCCAACAACCGAAAGGGCTGACGTGCCCCGCTTCATCCAGCAACTCTCATATCCTCTCTACTATCGAGAGCTCGTCGTCGCCGAGGCGCAGGCCCAAGACATCGGACCCCTTCTCCTGTTTACCCTCATCCGGCAGGAGAGCCTCTTCGAGCCTTCAGTCACCTCCTCAGCCGATGCGCGCGGCCTGACCCAGGTGATACCGCCCACCGGTGAATGGATTGCCGGCCGGCTCGGCTGGGACGATTGGGAGGAGGATGACCTGCGGTTGCCGTATGTTAACGTAGCTTTTGGCGCCTGGTACCTCAGTGTCCAGCTGGCTACCTTCGACGAACAGGTGATCCCTGCCTTGGTGGCCTACAATGCCGGGCCCGGTCGGGTTCACGAGTGGCTGGAGGCAGTGCCGGACCTGGATCTTTTCGTCGAGACGATGCCCTATCACGAACCGCGGCGCTACGTGCGCATCATCTATGGAGATTACCAGAATTATCAGCGATTGTACCGATCCGAACCGTAGGTTCTGTCAGGATTCGGGTAGACCTGTCAACATTTGCCCTGGGGCGCGTCACGTAGCCCGGGAACCTGTATCACGTTTTCCCATCCAAAAAACTCGGGGGCGGCACGGCTTGG
>JAUVRU010000389.1 GCA_030597485.1 Anaerolineae bacterium | reverse complement strand
GAGGCCGCCATGGTGTCGGCCGAGGTGGGGATCCCGGTCTTGTTCAATTCCTCAGCCGTGGCTGGGGCAACGGCGCCGCTCCCGTTGGCGGGCAACGTGGTCCAGATGACTGCCGAGCTGCTGGCGGCGCTGACCATCATCCAACTGCACCGGCCCGGGGCATCGGTGGTGTATGCTGCCCACCCCATGGCTATGGATATGAAGACCGGCATGGCATCAATCAGCGTGGGGGAAGTCGGCCTGATGTCGGCAGCGTGCATCCAGATTGGGCGCCATTACGGCCTGCCGACGGCCTCCACCGGTATCTGCCCCGATCCGTGCTCGCCCCATCCTATGGCCACCCTTGAGAAGTGGGCCAACGGTTACCTGCCGGCCATGGCCGGCGCCAACGTCAACGCGGGAGCTGGTTCCCTGGCGTGTGTCGGCACCGTCAGCCTCGAGCAGCTTGTGATCGACGATGACCTGTACGGACATGTCTTCCGGCACATGCGCGGCATCAGGATCGACGAGGACACGCTGGCTGCCGATGTCATCGCCAGGGTGGGGCCAGGCAATGCCTTCATCATGGATGAGCACACTCTATCCCACTTGCGGGATGAATACTACTACTCCTCCCTGGCCAACCGGATGAATGCACCCACCTGGGAAGCAGCGGGTGCGGTGGATGCGGTGCAACGGGCGGCCGAGATGGCTGAGGGTATCCTGGCCGTTCCAGCGCAGCCAATCTTGTCAGACGAACAATCGCGTGAGGTCAAGACCTTACTGGCAAAGGCCGAGGAGACACTGGCGGAGAGTGAGGTACGGGGATAGGCAGGTGTCGGCCCTACGCAGGTGATGCGCGATACGGCCAACAGCCGGCTTATGGCCACGCCCGACGACAGGTCATCTGACGCTGGACAGACAGGCGGCCCGCGCAAACCGCGGGCCGCCTGTTGTCAAGCAATTGGACCCTCGTCACCACCGGGCAAAACGACCACAGTATGATGACAAGATCGCTGATTCCTCTCCGCTTTGTGCCTCACGCCAGCCAATCGGCGATGGTCAAGGCATACGTCTTGGTCAGCCTGATCAAGTCCTCAACCTCAACCCACTCATCGGGCGCATGGGAATTACCCCCCCGAGGCCCAAAGATCACCGCCGGTGTGGAGCTGTGTTCATTGAACATAAACGCGTCGCAGGCAAAAGGAGCTGCGGCGTGGATCGAGGACTCCCCAGTCACCACCTCCAGGTTATCCGACAGGGTCTTGATGCTCGGGTGGTCAGCCGGCATCCCAGTGCCGGGCAGGAATCGCGTCATCTCCTCCCACCGCGTGGACACTCGTTGCAGCGCGGGCGTCTCTTGAGTCGCCTGCTCGACCACTGATCTGAGCTCCGACTGCAGCTGGTCCTTGGTCACGCCGGGCGGGATCTCAATCCAGAACTCCAGGTAGCTGGAATCGGGGATGGCATCTTGCGTCCCCCAAGGCAGAACCTCACCAGCTCTCAGGACGAAAGGCATAATTGGGAATGTGTCTTCTTCAAACCCCTCTGGCTTGGGTCGAGCGTTGCGTTCTTTGTTGTATTTCTCCAGAGCAACCAGAATATGACCAAGCGCAGTTATCGGGTCTGTCAGCACCGACTCCCCAAAGCCCATGCCCGCCGACTCACCGGTAACGTGCAATCGAAACTGCTGACCACCCCGATTGGCAGTGCTGATGACCATGTTGTTCGGCTCGGGAAGGATAGCCGCGTCCGCGTTGTACCCCCGGAGTCGGCAGGCAAGTGTTCCGTTGGCACCGCCCGACTCCTCGTCCACCACGGTCTCAAGTATCAGATCACCTGAAAGGTCCAGGTCAAGGTCCCTCACGCAGCGTGCCGCCATCAGGTAGCAGGCAATGCCGCCCTTCATATCATTTGATCCACGGCCATACAGCTTGCCGTCGTCAACTGTCCCGTCCCACCAGCCAAACCGGCCTTCCCCGTGTGCCGGCACCACGTCCGCGTGACCGGTGAACAGCAGCGACTTCCGACCGTCCGACCCTGCTACCCCCTCATCCGACCGGGCAGTCAGCACACCCACCACATTGGGCCGATCACTGTAGTCGCGCCCCGGCCAATACGCCGGGTGGTCGGTCAGACCCTCGACTTCGTCCGGCCTGAAGACATCCACGCGACACCCGATATCTCGCAGGAAATCGGCGACGAACATCTGGCACTCCCGTTCTTCGCCGTGCGGCGTCTTGTTCTCGCTGGGGAACTTCACCAGCGACTGCGTCAGGCCAATGATGTCAGCCCGATGCTCGTCAACCCAGTCAAGAATGGCATTTCGTGTCCGGTCCGTCGAAACCATCATCTTCATCCCTCCGCTGCTCTGAATACTCGCTATCTTCAAGGCATCAATCTGCCAGCTGCCCGCCATCAATCAGGATGGATTCACCGTGCACGAAGGAGGCGTCGTCAGAGGCCAGGAAGGCGATGACAGACGCTACCTCCTCAGATTCCCCGGTTCGCCGAAGGGGTATCTTGTTCTGGATGTAATCGGCCACGAACTCGTCGCTATCCATAGCCTCAGTACTCTCTGTGAGGATGTAGCCCGGGCAGACGCAATTCACACGGATGTTGTCAGGGCCGAATTCGATCGCCAGGGTCTTGGTCAAGAGCACGACACCCCCTTTGGCAGCATTGTAATGAGCGTAGCCTATCTCTCCGGCGAGGCCATTGGTGGAGGACATGTTGACGATGATGCCAGCTTTCTTCTCCTTGAAGTGCGGCAGGACTGCCTGGCACATCAGAAAGGTGCCTTTGAGGTCAATATCCATGATTTGATCCCAGTGTTCCTCGGAGATCTCCTCAAACGGCTCTTCATAGTAGATACCGGCGTTGTTCACCAGGACGTCTATACCCTGCATCTTGTCAAGCGCGAACTGGATGGTGGCCTGGTCGTCCGCTTTGACCGACACATCGGCGACGAACGGATAGACCGCTGCCCCGGTCTCATCGGCTATCTCCCTGGCGGCCAACTCGGCTGCCCCACGATCCCGTCCGGTCAACACCACCGAGGCACCTTCGGCTGCGAAGCGAGCCACCGTTGCCTTGCCAATGCCCTTGCCACCTCCAGTGACAATGACCCGTTTCCCTTCGAATCTTCTCACGATGATCTCCTTTATTGGTGGTCTGTTGCATCGTTCCTGTTCAGTCAAATAGCACGTATCCTCAGACAACTCCGGGGAATCGAGAATGCGAGAGAACACGGACACTATTCTATCGTAACTCCTGCCGCTCGTCAAGGCAAGGGCTACAAACAGGGCTCCCGAGGCTCTTTCCTTTCAGAAAGAAAAGCATTGACAAACCAAGGAACATCTGATATAATCTGTGTGAACAGACCAGCCAGGAACGCAGCCCAGGTCTCCCGAAGGCTGTGGCGGGACATGATCCCCCCGATCTGCAGACAATGCCCAACACTGTGTGCATAGGCGCCGAGACACCTGCACTATGACGGGAAACCAATTGTCCATCAGCGGTGAGCAACGAAACGCCAG
>JAUVRU010000405.1 GCA_030597485.1 Anaerolineae bacterium | reverse complement strand
GAGGGTTCCGATTCCACCGATACCCGTGCCGACAATGACACCCACGTCCCGATTGTTGCCGTTCTGGTCAAAAGCCAGGCCCGAATCAGCAATGGCCTCATCCGCTGCAACCAGCACCAATTGGGTGAATCGATCCGTTCGCTTGATCAGCCTGCGGTCAAGATGGGCCACCGGGTCAAAGCCTTTGACCTCGGCAGCGATCTGGACAGCCTGATCCGAGGCATCATAAGCAGTAATGAGTGCTCCGCCCGAACGCCCGGCGAGGAGGGCATCCCAGAAGGTAGGCACATCGTTGCCAATAGGGGTCATGGCGCCCAAACCTGTGATCACAACTCGCTTGCGCATCTTTCCACCTCACAATGAACCTATCCAGACATACGACTTGGCAATATCCCTTCAAGTCCATGTTCATACAACACCCGGCAGGGAGAAAAGATGCGCAGGGAAGCAGCGTAACTTCTATCCGCGCGTCGTGTTCTATTCCAAGGACAGCAGACGGAAGACTGGATGATCTGGACACCGTCACTCAACCTGCTGGGCATCGAACACCCTATCCAGCAGGGTGGCATAGATTGGGCAGCATCAGCTGAGCTGGCCGCGGCCGTCCCCAACGCCGGCAGGCTAGGCATTGTGGGTGCAGGCGATTCCCCTGATAGCAGACAGCCGCCGAAAGACAAACGATGAAGGACAAAGGCCTCCAGGCAGTTAGTTCCGTCCCTCGTCGTTGGCCTTTTGTCGGCGAGTTCGCCGTGTCGCAGACATCCAGGCCGGAGACAGACAACTTGGAGGGTACTATGCCGTACAACTGCGTGGTGTTGGTCAAACAGGTGCCCGACACCACCAATATCACAGGCAAAGCGATGAAAGACGATGGCACCGTCAACCGTGCCGCCTTGCCCGCCATCTTTAACCCGGAGGATTTGAATGCCCTGGAGATGGCCCTCCAGGTGAAGGACCGGTACGGTGGTCATGTCACGGTCGTGACGATGGGACCACCGCGCGCCGCCGCGGTGTTGCGCCAGGCGCTGTATCGCGGCGCGGACCAGGTTATCCTGCTTACAGATCGTAAAACAGCAGGCTCAGACACGTTGGCCACCTCCTACGCCCTCAAGTGCGCCGTGGAACGCGTTGGCGACCGCCTGGGTGGCTACGATCTCGTATTCTGTGGACGGCAGGCCATAGATGGCGACACCGCCCAGGTCGGTCCTCAGGTGGCGGAAAAGCTGGATCTGCCGCAAATAACCTACGCAGAGTCCATCGAATCCTTGCAGGACCAAAAGATCGTCGTACAGAGAGCCCTCCCCCTGGGCATAGAAGTAGTCGAATGCAACCTGCCTTGTCTGCTCACGGTGGTTGGCACAGCGAACCAGCCCCGGCCCCCCTCCGCCCGGCGCATGATTACCCACAAGCTTGCCGCCACGCCGCTCGAGTACTCCGCGCTCCTCAAGAGATGGCCAGAGTTCGAGACAGAAGAAGCGCTGGACCAGTATCTTGGCGAACGCGACCTTAGAATCACAGTGTGGAATGGCGCCGATGTAAATGCTGACTATAGCAGGGTGGGGTTGGATGGTTCTCCTACCAAGGTGCTCAAGATCAATTATGTCGTCCTGAAAGGCGACGGGAGCAAGGAATTCGAGGCTAGCCAAGCCGGCCTCTCCGAACTGATTCAAGAACTGGTTCAGGACTATATCTTGTGAGACAGGATGCAGCGATGACAGAGACACGAGACGTCTGGGTGTTCATCGAACAGGAAGAGGGCGAGAGTGCACCCGTCAGCCTGGAGTTGCTGGGCAGGGCGCGCGAGCTGGCCGGGGAGCTCGATGGCGAGGTCACAGCCTTGCTGCTGGGCCACGAAATCGACGGACTGCCACAGCAGGCCATTCACTATGGCGCGGACCGCGTGCTCGTCGCCGAACACCCTGAACTGGAATTGTATCGCACCATGCCATATGCCCGGGTCGCTACAGGGCTAGTGACGGAGCGGCAGCCCTACATCATCCTGTTGGGCGCTACGCCCATCGGGCGCGACCTGGCCCCGCGAATTGCCAGCGCCGCCGGAGCCGGTCTGACAGCCGACTGTACCGAGCTCGAGATCGGTGACTTTGAGCGTAGGGGTGAGGTATACAAGGATCTTCTGTATCAGATTCGACCTGCCTTTGGTGGCAACATCATCGCCACCATTGTCAACCCTGAGATGCATCCTCAGATGGCCACCGTGCGTGAAGGTGTGCTGAAGCTGACCGATCCTGACCCCGCGCGCCAGGGCGTCATCGAAAGAATCACGCCCCACTTTGAGAGCCACGATTTGGCATTGCGGGTGCTCAAGCGGGAGATCCGGCTTCCCAGCATTGATCTCAAGAATGCCGCGGTCATTGTCGCCGGAGGCATGGGCGTTGGCAGCAAAGAGAGCTTTGACCTTATCATTGAGCTTGCCCGCGTGCTTGGCGGGGAGGTGGCGGCTTCCCGTGCAGCCGTGGACGCCGGCTTTGTCTCTCAGGAACACCAAGTTGGACAGACCGGTGTCACCGTACGCCCCCGATTATACATTGCCTGTGGCATTTCGGGAGCCGTGCAGCATCGTGCCGGCATGGATCAAGCCAGTAAGATCATTGCCATCAACACCGACCCCAACGCTCCGATTTTCGAGATTGCCGACTATCGAATTGTGGGCGATCTGAAAAAAGTTGTCCCAAAAATGATCCGCGTCTATCGCGAGGACAGAGTGCAGGGAGAAACCGCATGACAGACAACTTTTTCGACGACAATCTCGCTCTGCAGTATCACCTGGACTCAAGGGACCTGGAGGAAATCGGCGAGGGTCTCGAAGATGGGTACCGCTACCACGCCGACTACCCAGGAGCACCCCGAAACTATGCGGATGCGAAGGACAACTACCGGCTGATCCTGGAAGTGATGGGCGACATCAGCGCCAATCAGATCGCCCCACGGGCAGCTGAAGCAGATGAAGAGGGTGTGCAGATCAAAGACGGCCGGGTGATCTACCCCGCAGCCATCCGGGAAGGGCTCAGTCTCTTGCGCCAGGCAGAGCTGATGGGCGCGATGCTGCCCTGGGAGTATGGTGGGCTGAACCTGCCGGAAACCGTTTTCCAAATGATGGTCGAGATCCTGGGCCGGGCCGATGCCGCATTGATGTCGATCTTTGGCCTGCAGGAGGTCTCGGCCATCGTTGCCGAGTATGGCGACGACGAGATGAAGGACCGGATTCTGCCCCGCTTCGCCCAGGGCGAGGTGACAGGGGCGATGGTCCTGACCGAACCAGACGCTGGTTCAGATCTCGGTGCGGTGCAGACGCATGCCACTCTAGACGAGCAAACAGGCGAGTGGCGGCTCAATGGTGTTAAGCGCTTCATCACCAACGGCAACGCCGACGTTCTACTCGTACTGGCCCGCTCCGAGGGGGGTTCCACCGACGCTCG
>JAUVRU010000314.1 GCA_030597485.1 Anaerolineae bacterium | reverse complement strand
GGCCGCTGGCAGCTGTGCCCTTTGGGTATGCGGGCTGACTTGCACCGGTGTGGCGGGTGAAGTACAATCAAACCAGTTGGCTGATCCCCTGCGAGGTAGTCTATGAGATGGTCTTCGTTTGCCGCAGTTCTCCTCCTTGACGGCCTGCTGTTGGCGTGCACCGTTGGCACGCCGATGCCGAAGGCGGGAACAGACGAAAACGCGGTCGAGACCCAGGTGGCCGAGGGGGTGAGCGCCACCTTGGCCGCCGTCGGGCGGCCATCGCCGAGGGCGGAGTCGGATCCGGCTCTGGCTGAGCCGACTGCCACCCCCACGATTCCGATGCCCGACCCAACGCCCACCCCGCTGCCACCGGTGCCCACGCCGGTGCCGGTTGCGACTGATACCGTCGCCGCATCGCTGGAGCCGCCGGTGTCGGAAGTGTTTCCCGAGACCGTATACCTGCTGGCGGATGAGGCTACCGTAGATGCCTATACCATTCGATTTTGGAGCAGCGAGCCGGGCGACGAATTCCTCTTGCCCAACAACATCATCACCATTTCGGCGGAAGGGCAGCGGCCGGTACAGATCGAGATGGTGTCCGCCTTGGGCAGTCTCAACCAGGATGGAACCCGGATTGAGTGGCGGCGCTTCGGAGACATAACCCTGGGCGAACTGACCACAGGCGACATCACCGGGGATGGCTATCCTGATCTGGTACTGGAGACGTATTCGGGCGGGGCCCACTGCTGTTTCTCAAGCATCGTGTATGAGCTGGGCCCCAGCCTGGACAGGGCGCTGCAGACCCGCGAAGGGAACTGCGGGGGGGACTTCGAGGATCTGGACGGAGATGGCGTGCTGGAGTTCATCACCTGCGACGACATATTTGCCTATGCCTATTGCTCCTTTGCCGGATCACCGCTGGCGAAGGTGATTCTGGCGTATCAACCGGGTCAAGGCTACCTGCCGGCCAGCTCGCGCTTCGCCCACCTGTACGCCGATGACATCATCAGGCACACCGAGCAGGCCAAAGAACTGAGCGTTGAATCGTATGAGTCACCGGAGTGCCAGGTGCTGCCGTTGGTGCTGGACTATCTGTACACGGGCCAGCCGGAGAAGGCATGGTCCGAGCTGGACCGCCTGTACACCGGCCCGGATGTGGAGGCTTTTCGGGCTGAGATCGAGCAGGCTGTGACCCAGAGCCCGCTTTTCGCCTTCCCCTGAGGGATATGAATGGGAGGTGGTTCCGGTGCAGCCGGGGCGTGCCGAACGAGCATAATCCAATCCAAGGAGACAGGTCATGGAGTGTAGTGTGAAGGTCGGGGGCATCATGCATTGCGGGGGACTGACCATGGTTGGTGTCCTGGCGATGCCGTCGGGCCCCGGTTTGGCCGGCACGATCCTGTCTGCGCTGGGCCGTCATGACATCAACGTCCAGTTTGTCGTTCAGTTGGTGGACAAGGATGGCTGCGATCACGTGGTCTTTTGCATTGGGACAGAGGACCTGGAGCGGACGCTTGACCTGCTGGCGGACGTGAAGGAACAGGTGCTGGCGCAAAAGATCGTCCACGAGAATGAGATGGGGCTGGTCAGCATCTTCGGTCCCGACTTCCGCCAGCGTCCGGGAATTGCCGGGCAGATGTTCTCGGCTCTGGGCCAGGCCGGCATCAACATCAAGGCCATCAGCACGTCCATGTCCACTTGTTCGTGTCTGATTGATGGGGCGCGGGTGGCAGACGCGGTCAAGGCATTGGAAGATACGTTTGAGTTACCCTGAGCGCAGTCCTTGAGAGATCTCGCTGCGGACTGTCTGATAGAGCGTTTCGGCTCGTAATTGGTGCAGCGTGTAGCAGGGTGCGTCCATCTCATCGGCCAGCGCCTGCGCCAGGCCGCGGTCGAAGGTGGCGTGCTCCATGTTGATCACCACCGACCGGATGTGGTCCGCGCGGATGAGGCTGGCCACGTGATGTGCTTCCTCCTGGGCCGGCATGTCGGTCATTGAGACGTTGCCGGCGCCATCGGTCAGCAGGATCATCAGGGGCATCACCTCGGGGTGTTGCTGCATCTGCCGGGTGAGCACGCGATAAGCCATCATCAGCCCGGCGGAAAGCGGGGTCTTGCCACCCACGGGAACGTCGGCCAGCGCCCGATGGGCCAGTTCGACGCTGGAGGTGGGCGGCAGCACCAGGCGTGCCGCCTCCTTCTGGAACACAACCAGTCCCACCTGATCGCGGCGCTGGTAGGCGTCCATTAGCAGGGACATGATGGCTCCCTTGGTTGCTTCCATGCGCTCGGCGGCCGCCATGCTCCAGCTGGCGTCCACCACAAAAAGGATCAGATTGGCCGAACGGCGCACCCGCACCTTGCGCTGCAGGTCTTGCGTTTCGATGGCGAAGGCGGTATCCGGGCTCTCTCTGCGTACCTGGAAGGGCGCGGCTGCCCGCAGGGTGGCGTCAAAGGCGATGTCGCGCGTTTTGCCATGGGCGGGACGGGCCTGGATGTAGCGTCCCCGCTTGCGGTCAGTGAGGGTAGAGCTGCGCTTCCCGGATTTGCTGCGGGTCAGCTTGTCGAGCGGTGTCTGTAGCCGTTTGGTGCGAAACTCCGAGCCAATGGGGACCAATCTATCCAGTACCTTTTGGTTGCCATCGGAGCGGCTGCTGTCCTGATCCTGGGGAAACGGGCTATCCGGCGGGGGTGCCTCTGCCCGTTCCCGGTCTACGATCTCACTTTCGTTTTTTTTTCCTCTGGGCTGGCAGACGAGCTCTCGTCAGGTTTGTCTGACGTTGCCTGTTCCATCGCCTCTTCCCGTGCCTGGCCCAGGCGCTCCGTCAGCTCCAGGAAACGGACCTCCGTGTCCTGGAAGGGCTGACGTTTCAGGCGATGAGGGAGCGCCAGCTCAGCTGCCATCAAGATGTCCTCGTCGGTGATGTGCGGGCGTCGGTGGAAAGCGGCGTGGGCCATGGCGGCTTTGAGGATCACAATGTCTGCTCTGTGTCCATCCACCTGCATCTCGCTGGTCAGGTGGGCAATGGTGAACAGATCACGCTCCGCATAGGTGACCTGGCTCACCATCTGGCGCGCATTGGCAATGTCCCCGGACAGTTCGTGTTCTCGGGATTCCCATTCAGCGTAGAAGCCGGCCGGGTCGCGTTCGAATGGCACCGTGCGTCGCAGAATCTCCACCCGCTTCTGGGGATCGTGGATGCCCTGGATGTCAACGCAGAGAGCGAAGCGATCGAGCAGCTGGGGCCGCAGGTCTCCCTCCTCCGGATTCATCGTGCCTACCAGAATGAATCGGGCTGGATGGGAGAAGGAGATTCCCTCGCGCTCCACCACGTTGATTCCCATGGCAGCCGAGTCGAGCAGCAGGTCCACCACGTGGTCGTCAAGCAGATTCACCTCGTCCACATAGAGCAATCCGCGGTTGGCAGCGGCCAGCACGCCCGGCTCGAAATGACGTTCTCCCTTCTTGATGGCCAGCTCGATGTCGAGGGTGCCCACCACCCGGTCCTCGGTGGCACTGACCGGCAGGTCCACAAAGCGGGTGCGTTGGGTGCTGACCGGCAGTTCTTCTCCCTGTTCTATCCGTTGGCGGCAGTTGTCGCACTGGCGATCTCGACGATAGGGATCACAGCCAAAAGGACAGTCAGCAACAACCTTGATCTCTGGCAGCAGGGTGGCGAGCGCACGAGCGGCGGTGCTCTTGGCGGTGCCACGCTCGCCTCGAATGAGGACCCCCCCGATCTGCGGGCTGATAGCGTTCAGAATCAGGGCCATGATCATTCGTTCCTGGCCCACGAGGGCAGTGAATGGCAAAACCGAAGGCATACATCGTCTCCCAACCAGATATGCGACACCAAGAAACTCTATTATAGCCAATCTCCCCAAGGACGCAAAGAATCGAGATTGCTACACAGGCATACCTGGAAATCAGGAGGTCTTGGATCGGGATTGGGGGATGAGGGGATTTCTATTCGGGTTTCTATCCCAAAACCCCCAATCCCGGCGAATTGGGCGCGACTCAGGCTGCTG
>JAUVRU010000351.1 GCA_030597485.1 Anaerolineae bacterium | reverse complement strand
GCGGTGCTTCACCACCTGCCGCTTCTCATCCGCCTTGAAGTACTCGCTGTAGAATCGCAGGCTGCGGTCCGCCGGCGCCGTGTAGCGTGACCGGGTAAGCACCACCGAATTGTCATATTCCCGCTCGTGGGCCGGTCCCATCAACGTGACCGTGTAGAACACGCCCTGCACCTTTCCCTCCTGGCTGAGAACCTCATCCTCCCGATAACGCAGCCGGCCCTGTTCCCTGTCCTCGAAGAGGAAATATGTATCGTATTGGTTGCGCACCGACGACCTGACAATGCTCAGGTCCGGCTCAACCAATCTGGCCAACAAGTCTTCTGGCTCATCAAGCCGAGCCTTCACCTGTATCTCGAACGTCTCCTGCGGGATGACACCACCGCTGATCGCCAGCAGCTTCGACAGCAGGTTCCCTTCTCGGGCGATGAGGAACGTGTCGATGCGGTGGGCGAACCGCCTGGCCTCGGCGTGAAGCGCGTCCTCGTCCACGGTGAGCAGCTGCCGATCTCGCATCAAGATCCGCCCGTTGACCACCAGGTCGCGCACGTCGCTGCTCTTAGTGGCATAGACCAGTTGCGAATAAACCGAATCGGGGTCCCGCATGAACCTGGGTTGCTGGTGGGTTCGGTCCAACGCTACCACCGCTATGTCAGCCCTTTTGTTCTCCTCCAGCGATCCGGTGATGTCGCCCAGTTCGAGCGCTTTGGCACCTTCAATAGTCGCCATGGCGAAGGCGATTTTGGCAGGCAGAGCCACCGGGTCGCCAAAGCAACCTTTTGCCAGCAAAGCCGCCAATCGCATCTCCTCGAACATGTCCAGATCATTGTTGGAAGATGGCCCATCGGTGCCAATCCCCACGTGCAGCCCAAGGTCCATCATCTGTTGCACCGGCGCCACGCCGCTAGCCAGTTTGAGGTTGGAACTAGGGCAATGGACCACGCCAGCGCCATGGTGCTGCAGCGTGTGCATTTCCCCTTCATCCAGATGAACACAGTGGGCGGCGATCACCCTGGCCTCCAGCACATTCTGTTTCTTCAGCCAGGGCACCACCGGCATATTGTGCTGAGCCCGGCTATCTTCTTCCTCCTGCATCGTTTCCGCGATGTGGGTGTGCAGAGGCACGTCATATTTCACCGCCATCTCCGCTGCCGCCATCAGCAGCTCCGGCGTGGCCGTGTATCCAGCGTGGGGACCCACGGCCGGCACCACCAGCGGGTGGTCCAGCCAGCGTTCGATGAATTCGCGCGCGTAGGCCAGGCTTTCCTCGTAGCTGGTAGCGTCCGGAGTGGGAAACTTGAGGATAGTCTGGGCACAGATGGCACGCATGCCCGCCTGCACCGTGGCTTTGGCGACCTCCTCTTCGTAGTAGTACATGTCGCAGAACGTGCTGACACCGGAACGGATCATCTCGGCACAGGCCAGCAGCGTGCCCACACGACAGAAGTCAAGGCCCACAAACTCCCGCTCTACCGGCATCATGTAGCCATACAGCCATACGTCCAGACGCAAATCGTCGGCCAGGCCGCGCAGCAATGTCATCGGCACGTGCGTATGTGCATTGACCAGCCCTGGTATGATGGCACAGCCAGCGCAATCCACAGTCTGTCTGGCGGTGAAGCGCGCCGTGAGGTCGGCGCTGGTGCCCACAGCCACGATCCGATCCTCGCGGACCGCCACCGCTCCATCGTCCACCACCTGGCGACCAGCATCCATCGCCACTACCACACCGCGATTCAAGAGCAGGTCAACTGTCTGTGTGTTCATGGGCCCCATCTACCCTCCTCTCTGAGCCTGAGTACAAAACAAGCCAGCGAGCAAAATGCTCCACCGGCTTGTCAGAGAACCGCTACCGACCATTTTCAGCTCGCCAAACCCGTCGACACAAGCGGGCGGTTATGCATCCCAGCCCTCATCATCCTCATCGCGAAGACTGCCCTCGTCCTCGTCCTCATCCCACTCGAGAGGCTCGTCGTCGAGTTTCTCCTTGTCTTTCCATCCTTCTTCCTCATCCAGCAGCACGTCTGCGATCGCTGCGTACCCCAGGCATCCAATCTCCACACCGTATGTGATCTGTTCTAGTGAGCAGACGCCCTCACCCCAATGGATGCAGTCAGGGACACGACAGATAATCCTTGTCACGTTTGTTCCCCCCGGGAATCATCGAAGGATAATCCGGCCGGACCCGGCTGGCTCGAGGCGGCCACAACCTCGAATACCGACAGGAGGAAGAACACAGTCATGATGACCGCCGAACCCACACACCACTTGCAGATAGCCAGGATCACAAACAGCTCCAGATAAGTCAGGTAAGCGGAAAACAGTACGCCTATCAGGGAAATGCCAAAAACGGCCAGAGGGATGTGGGCATTCAGGTCCTCCGGCACTCGTCCGCGCGCCATAGTCAACAGAAACAGCGCGAGGTAGGCCAACAGCCCCAGCAGCGAAATGGGAACTCCGGCTATCTGCGAATACACGCTCTGGGCAACGATGTCACAACCCTGGGACTCACCGCACACGATAGCCTGGTTGGCAAAATGGGTGTAGGTGAGGTATCCAGCCGCACCCATCCCGCCCAACGCCAGCAGGCGCATGAGCTGCCACTGCCAGCTTACGGCGGACATAGACGTTGAGACGACGGATTCATGTTCTGCTTCGTGCATAACTCACCAAACCTGTGCTACCCCCGCCAGATGCGCTGGCAGGGCAACCGGTTATCCGCTCACGACCCCTCAGCCAGCATTGCATCGAATACGGCGCGCAGGGTATCCTCCGGCAGCGCGCCCGGCACCATTTCCCCGTTGATGAACCACGTGGGCGTCCCCTGCACACCGTCAGCTATCCCCCGGTCCAAATCGGCCTGTATGTTGCCCACCGTTGCCTCCGAATCGAGACACGTGTTGAACATGCTTATGTCAAGACCAACCTGTTGCGCATACTCCCTCAGCCGGGTGTCACTGTAGGCCGACAGACCGGTCCCCCGATTGGCATAGAGCACATCGTGATACTTCCAGAATCCGTCTGCCCCCTGATCCAGCGCACACTCAGACGCCTCCGCCGACCTCACCGACTCGGGCGTCAGGAATGCATAGCTGCGAAAAACGACCTGCATCTTCCCTGTCTCGACGTATTCTGGGCTCAGGGCCTCGAGCGCGTCAGCCAGAGCACCGCAATGCCCACATACGAAGTCAGAGTAAACCAGCAGATACAGGGGCGCATCCGGAGAACCTTTGTAAGGATCGCCGTCGGGTGTCACACCAGTCTCATATGGTAGATTGGCCCCCGCCACCTGCGGTGAGCGTCCGATGTTCAGGATGATCAGCAGTGCCGCGGCCAACACCGCCACACCGATCACGATAAGAATCCGGAGAGACAAGATGCCCTTACGGCCTGGATGCCGCCGCTCTTTTCGGACAGTCGTCATGCGCAACCTCCCAATCGGCGCTCGATTCTACCCCACCCCCTGGATATGTGCAAGATTGACGCACTCAGATTGCAGCACTGCAGGTGTTCCTCGAAAACCTGCCTGCACCGAGACGAGGTGCGCCCAACATGCTAGGGATAACTGTGACGGATCAGCATTGAAGAAAGCCTGTGAGCCTGATTGTCTCAGAAAACCTACTGATCGGTGTCAATTGGCGGTCTACCACATAACTCGCCGAGAATCGTGGACACATCCCCGTTGAAGGCCAATTTGAAGTTGATACTCAGTTATGTTAGAATGACACATAGTTTATCT
>JAUVRU010000258.1 GCA_030597485.1 Anaerolineae bacterium | reverse complement strand
GTCGGCGGCCAACCGCCGACTACGTGATTATAGCCTCCTGCCATGAATCCGGCAAGCCAGGCGTTGTCTGAGGCTTCGAAGTAGGGCGCAATGGGCTGGATGCCGCCAGGCGGTGCGCGCCGGATTTGGCGAACCCATCGCCCTGATTCTGATGCGTGTCAGTCATCAATCATGGCGGCTACTGCCGTTTCCAGCTTCTCCCGCACCCTCTCTTGGCTCATCCGATTAAACACGTTGGCGAAGAAGCCTGCTGTGATCATCTGAATGGCAATATTGCGAGGAATGCCGCGGCTCTGCAGATAAAACACGTGATCCTCGTCGGCACGGCCAACGGTAGCGCCGTGAGACGCGCGCACGTCGTTGGCGTCGATTTCGAGGCCAGGAATGGAGTCGATGCGGGCCTCGTTGCTGAGCAGCAGATTGTCATTCTTGAGATATGAGTCGGTCTGCTGGCTACCGGGAGCAATTTTGATCAGTCCCTGAATAACCGCGCGCCCCCTGTCCTTGGCCGCCCCCTTGATCAGCAAATCGGCGCTAGTGCCCAGCCCAATGTGATGCGTCATAGTGCTGAGGTCTACGTGCTGTTTGTTGCTCACGAAGTAGACAGCATTGAACTCGGCGGAGGAACCATTGCCGGCAAGCAGGTTGTCCACGCGTGTCCTGGTGAGACGGCCACCCAGCTGCCCCATCTCCCAGACCACCCGGCTATCCGGGCTGTGCATGGCACGCCTGGTGTTGAAGTTAAACACGTGCTCACCCCATCGCTGGATATCCACGTAGGTCACTCGTGCCTCATCGCCAGCAATGATCTCGACAACGCCGTTGCTCATCGCTTGCTGTGCGCCGCCGAGTGAGAGGGATTCCTCAATACAGGTGACCCCAGATGAGTGCTGCGCGACGATCAACGTGTGCGGGAAAACCGTCACCCCTTCGCCCTCCATGGCTACCACGACCTGGAACGGCTGTCGGATTTCCACCCCTTCGGGTATGTAGATGAAGGTGCCCGCATCCCAGAAAGCGCCGTGCAAGGCCGCGAACTTCCCATCGTCAGCAGTCACGCACCCGGTCATAAAATGCTGTTGCACCAGGTCAGGGTGTTGACCCACGGCAGTGGTCATATCAGTGAAGATCACCCCCTGCCGGCGTAACTCCTCGTCCATCTGGTGCCAGATCACCTGACCGTTGAGCAACGCCAGTCGACCCGCAGCCCCCTGGTCCACATCCAGAACGCTCCGCACCGGTTCCGGCAGGTCAACCAGTTTGCTACGTCGGGACGCTGGCGTATGCCGACTCCCGTGGAAGCCAGATAAGCACAAATTACTCCATTTGATGGGTCGAATATCAGTTCGTCGCCAGCCTTCATCCCGAGTGGTGGGCATAGGCGTATGGTCAAACAGAGACCACGCTGCCTGTCGTTTCTCCATCATCCACTGAGGCTCACCCAGACGGTGGGACAGATCAGCCAGTGCATCCTTGGTGAATATGCCGGCCTGGACGGCCGGATCAATGACTCCCTGCTGCGACATAATCGTGGATTCCTTCCCTTACCCCACGGATCCTTCCATCTCCAGATCAATGAGGCGGTTCATCTCCAAGGCGTATTCCATAGGGAGTTCCTTGACCACAGGCTCGATGAACCCGGAGACAATCATAGTAGCGGCCTGATGCTCATCGATTCCCCGGCTTTGCAGATAAAAGAGCTGCTCCTCAGAGACCTTGGAGACAGTTGCCTCGTGACCGATGCTGACATTGTCTTCCTCCACCTCGATGCTGGGGATGGTATCTGAGGCAGACTGGTCATCGAGTATGAGCGCGTCGCACACGACGTTGGCCCTGCTGCCCACAGCTCCGGGAACGACCTTCAGCAAGCCCCGATACGTGGTGCGGCCTCCACCCTTGCTTATGCTCTTGCTGGTGACCACAGAACTGGTGTGGGGTGCGGCGTGCACGATCTTGCCACCTGCGTCCTGGGTCTGTCCTTTCCCGGCTAAGGCAATAGAGAGCAACTCACCATGCGCCCCAGGCCCCATCAGCCAGATAGCCGGGTATTTCATGGTGAGCTTGGACCCCAGGTTACAGTCCACCCACTCCATCGCCGCATCCTCGTAGGCCACTGCTCGCTTGGTCACCAGGTTGTACACGTTGTGGCTCCAGTTCTGAATCGTGCTGTAGCGCACGCGAGCACCCTTCTTGGCAATGATCTCGACCACCGCGCTGTGCAGGCTGTTAGTGGTGTTGCTAGTGGCAGTACACCCTTCCACGTAGTGGACGTAGCTGCCCTCGTCAGCGATGATAAGCGTTCGCTCAAATTGGCCCATATTGCGGGCGTTGATGCGGAAGTACGCCTGCAACGGCAGGTCCACACGCGCTCCAGGTGGGATGTAGATGAAGCTGCCGCCAGACCACACGGCACTGTTCAGCGAGGCATACTTGTTGTCTTCCGGTGGCACGATGGTGCCGAAATATTCACGAACCACATCAGGGTGTTCCCGCAGTCCCGAATCCATATCGAGAAAGATGACACCCTTTTCCTCCAGGCTCTTCTTGATGTTGTGGTACACCACCTCGGACTCATACTGAGCGCCCACACCCGCCAGGAACTTGCGCTCGGCCTCGGGAATGCCCAGGCGCTCAAAGGTGTTTCTGATGTCCTCGGGCACGTCATCCCAGGAGCGTTCTTGTCGTTCAGTGGGTTTTATGTAGTAGTAAATGTCGTCCAGGTCGAGGTCGTTCAGGTTGGCTCCCCATTGGGGTATGGGCCGTTTCACAAAGGCACGGTAAGCGTGAAGGCGGAACTTCATCATCCATTCCGGTTCGCCTTTCATCCACGATATCTCCCTGACGATGTCCTCATCCAGACCTTTGCGAGCTTTGAACACGTAGTTCTCTGGGACGCTGAATCCGTGTTTGTATTCGTCCAGGTTGATGTCAAAGGTTGCCGGCATCGTGCCCTCCTAACTTGCCGCCGCTTGCCTGACATATCGGTCGTAGCCTTCAGACTCTAGCTGGAGCGCCAGGTCAGCGCCTCCGGAGGCCACAATCCGGCCAGCGACCATCACGTGCACGAAATCAGGCTTGATGTAGTTCAGGATCCGTTGATAGTGAGTAATGATCAGCACGCCCATCTGCGGGCCGGCCAGCGCATTGACACCGTTGGACACAACACGCAGCGCATCAATGTCCAGTCCGGAGTCAGTCTCATCCAGGATGGCGATCTGCGGTTCCAGCATGGCCATCTGCAGAATCTCCGCCCGTTTCTTCTCGCCGCCGGAGAAGCCCTCGTTCAGGTAGCGGCGGGTGAAGGTTTTGTCGATTTGCAGCAGCTCCATCTTCTCATTCAGCAGCTTGCGGAACTCGCCAATTGGTAGGCTGGGTCTGCCGCTTCCATTCGATTTGCCGCCCCCTCTTGTCGCGTCAACGGCCCTGCGCAGAAAGCTCCCCATGCTCAGACCCGGGATGGCGACCGGATACTGAAACGCCAGGAACAGCCCCAATCGAGCTCGCTGGTCGGGCGCCAACTCTAGAATGCTCTCCCCGTTGAACAGGACATCCCCACCCTCGATCTCGTACTTGGGATGCCCTATCAGAGAGTAAGCTAACGTGCTCTTGCCGGAACCGTTGGGCCCCATAATGGCGTGTACCTCGCCTTGCCTGATCTCAAGATTGAGACCCTTGAGAATCAGCTTGTTCTCGACGCTGACGCGCAAGTCTTTCACAGTCAGCACAGATGTCATTGGTCCTCTCCATCTCCCTACGCACGAAGGGTACGTCGCACGACAGTTGCCTCGCTGAGAAACCAATCAAACCTCAGGCAAACCAGACATCTGCCCGAAGCCCAATTCCCTTCTCGATCAGGGAGATTATAGCATGTTGTCGAGCGTGTGGCAACTAAGTGCTTTTTATAATTTGTAATGTTGCTACACCTATGCTATAATGGTGATGCGGCGGGCAGTGGCGATACCCGCCGGCATGGTGTCTAGCGTCGCCGCCGAGTTTAGATCTGGCAGGCCGGGCGGTTCTGCTCAGCCTGCCACTGGGGTCAACCGTAGCCGAGGGCACTTATGACCGACAGTGATATTCTGAATAGTCAGATGCCGCCTACGCGTCGGCGCATCCTGATTGCGCTGAAAGAGCACGGCGGCATGACGGCGGATGAAGTGGGCAAGGAGCTGGGCATCACCTCCGTTGCGGCGCGACAACACCTGACTAACCTGGAGCTCGGTCAACTGGTCGACCACGAGCAGGTGAAGCGTGCTACTGGCCGTCCTACCTTCGTCTATCACCTCACCGGACCGGCTCACCTTCTATTCCCCAGCAGCTATGATCAGCTGGCAATTCAGGTCTTGCGCACGGTCAAGGATCTATTTGGCCAGCAGGCAATCGATCTCATCTTCGAGCAGCGCAAGCAGGAACAGATAGAGCGGTATCGCGCTGACGTGAACGGCGAGACTCTGCGTGATCGGTTGGAGCAGTTGACC
>JAUVRU010000011.1 GCA_030597485.1 Anaerolineae bacterium | reverse complement strand
TTCGACCGCATTTTCCAGGATGAGTCTGAGCAGCGAGGGAAGATCAAGCCGGGAAGTCATGGCCCGGCTGATCTGCAACAGGTGCTCACGTTGACGAAGACGGTAATCAGGAAACATGGGCAGACATCCTGTGTCTCAGCTACCCCCCAGCGATTGCACCACACTAAGAAGAGCGGAATGTAGCCGTCCGTTCGACACCACCACGCCCCAGTTCCCCGACAACCGTCGCCCTCGGCCAAAATCCAGGCTAGCGCCGCGAGCATCGGTGACGCGACCACCGGCTTCCTCAACCAGCAAGCAGCCAGCGGCGTGATCCCAGATGCACTCACGGTAGTCGGGTGTGTCGGGTGAAGGGAGACGCAAGTATATGGCTGCGTCTCCACGGGCCACTACGCCATATTTGGCCTGGCTGTCCATGCGTAGTGAGGGACGAGTAATACCCAGGCTGTCAGCTAGCTGCCTATGCGCTTGATGATCGGAGTGGTTCGATTCGACGCTCTCCACAATCCGAGCAGATGCTGTCTTGCCCCGGGAGGAGACAACCACCGTCTCAGCCAATTTTCCGTCACCGGAGAGCATGAGCGCCCCCTTGCCTCGTTCAGCCAGGAAGATGACGCCTCGAAGGCCCCCGGGCTGTGCCAGGTCCACCGGCAAGTTGGGGCAGGCCAGCACGCCAATCTCCACCTGTCCTCCCTCAATCAAGGCCAATGCAATGGCGTACTGTTCACCGCGCAGGAATCCAGCGGTACCGTCAATGGGGTCCATTGTCCAGAACCGTGACGTGGGACCGCTGTTGCCCTGGTCAATCCAAGCACATACGTCCTCAGAGGTGACGCCCGGCGAGAGCACGCCCACAGAGCGAGTAACCTGTGCCAACATCTGCTGCTGAGCAGGCTGCCGTAGAGCCTCAGCCGTTTCTTCGGCCACCACAGACAAGTCAGGACAGGTGCTGGCCAGCGAGTGACACATGATGGCTTGAGCTCCGTAGTCAGCCACGGTAACTGGAGAGCGAGCAACCTTCTCCATAGCGACTGCGGATACCATCCCGGCCTGAACCCGCCGGCACAAAGCGATCGCCTGACGAACAGCCGCGAGCGCGGGCGCCACGTCCGGCCGGAAAGACATGTCCAGATTCGCCAGATTCACCCTCGTCTTCACCCCCAAATGGCTGCGACAATTATAACACTTCCACATAAACTTGTCTAAGCAACGCAGTTTGCCTCGGACAGTCCCAGATAGTGAGCCAGGCATCTCTAGGTGCCGTGGCCAGGGGAGGATGTTCACTCCGCCCAACCACGTGAGGCACATCCACAAGCCATACCTCAGCCACCCACTTGTACCTGGGCGTCCACGCCCCTCTATCAGAACTGCATCGAATCACCCGGTAAACATCTGGTTGACGCCAAGTCGTGGTGACGGTATAATCCTACTGCGCTACCAGGTGTTGCGTGCGGTCCTCAAGTTCACGCAATGTGATTGCTTGGGATGGATGACACACGATCGCTCCTGAAGAGAGATCTCCCTTGTGTTTGATCCTTGGCACCGGTTCCGTCGACAAGGAAAACCCGAGAAGCGGAGACACTACAGTTACAGGCAGACAACGAAAACAAAGACAGCCGCACAGGGCATCGCGAGAGTATCCTGCCTCAGGGGACTCTCCTGCAGGACCGGTACAAAGTGATCAAGGTCGTGGGCCTGGGCGGCATGGGCGCTGTCTACCAGGCCCAAGACATGCGTTTCACCGGCGCCAAACGCCTCTGCGCTCTCAAAGAGATGATCAGCACCGGCCGTGATCGCCATACACAGCGAATCGCTATTCACAACTTCGAGCGAGAGGCCAATATCCTGGCTGCCCTCAACCACCCGGCCATACCCAAGATATACGACTACTTCACCCAAGACGTCCGCAACTACCTGGTGCTGGAATTCGTCGAAGGCATGGACCTGGAAGCTGTCTTGGGGAGTGTACGCACACCATTGCCTGTGGATCGAGTGGCTGACTGGGCCATCCAGATTTGCGAGGTGCTTTCATATCTGCATCTCCAGACACCCCGTATCATGTTCCGGGACATGAAGCCCTCCAACATCATGATTCGTTCTCCCAATCAGATCGTCCTGATTGATTTCGGGATTGCCCGCGTCTTCCGGACAGAACAAAAGGGAACAATGATCGGGACCGAGGGCTACTCGCCGCCCGAGCAGTATCGAGGCACGGCCAAGCCAGAGGGAGACATCTATGCCCTGGGAGCCACACTGCACCATCTGCTCACCCGCCGTGACCCACGCCTTCACCCACCATTCACTTTTCACGAGGAACCGGTCAGCGCCCTCAATCCAGACGTGTCCGAAGAGCTCGAAGCCGTGATTATGAGAGCGCTGGAGTACGAGACTGCCAAGCGCTTTGCCAGCGCCGAAGAGATGAAAGCCGCGCTTCAGGAATGTCTAAAAAAAGGCGGCCAGAAACAGAAGCCCGAGAAGGATGTGGAATGGCAGCCAACAACCGCCGACAACACGGAAACCGTCTCGACCAAGAACGAGACACCCTCTGGCACAACAGGCGATGAAGGGATCCTTCCCGTTTGGCAGTTTGAGTGCGAGGACGAAGTCCGCTCCTCCCCAGTCGTCGCCGATGGCATCGTATATGTGGGCTGCTATGACAACAATCTGTACGCTCTGGATGCTGCCACCGGCGAATTCCAGTGGAAGTTCGCTACTGAGGGGGGTATTGCTGCCACGCCGTGTGTATGGAAGGACCGAGTCCTGATAGGATCTGAAGACCAGCTCCTCTATGCTATCTCCACATCGTCAGGCCGCATCCTATGGACCTTCCCGACCGAAGGGCGTGTTCGCTCGTCAGTACACATTGAGTTTGAACACGCTTTCTTCGGATCGGACGATCGACGGCTGTATGCCACCAAAGCTCACAGCGGCAGAGAGGTGTGGCGCTTCGAAGCACTGGACTGCATTCGCTCCACTCCGGCCGTCGGGGGTGAAATCGTCTACGTCGGTTCTGAAGACAATCACCTGTACGCTTTGGACCTTCAGACTGGTCGCCAGCGCTGGAAGTTCCGCACCAATCGCGGTATCACATCCAGTCCCATCCTGCACCAAGGGTTGGTCGTTTTTGGATCATCAGACTGGAATGTGTATGCCCTTGACGAGAAATCTGGCTGGTCTGTATGGCGTTTCCGAACGGGACAGGTCGTGATCGGTTCGCCACGCGCCGTGGACGGCGTCGTCTTCATCGGGTCGGCCGATGGATACCTGTACGCTTTGGATGCCAACCGAGGGCGACAAGTCTGGAAATTCGACGCGGGTCACCAGATCGTGTCCACACCGGCCGTATCAGGTAGCGCGCTGTACTTCGGTACCATCGGCGGTGAGGTGATCAGTCTTGACGTGAAGAGCGGCAAAGAGCGCTGGCGTTTCGCCACCGGCGGCCCTATGCCCTCGTCGCCCAGTGTCTCGGACGGCATCGTCTACATCGGCTCCAATGACCATCACGTGTATGCCTTGCCGGCATAAGTACATCCTGTTCGACCTGGCGTAGGGCGAGGTGAGGATGAAGATCTTCCGGAAGAGGCCGACTCAGCAAAAGAAGACACAGACAGCGGATACGCGCCCAACGCTTCCATCGGGCAGAAAGGCTGGATTCCCATCCATGTTGGCACAAGTGCCGCCCGGCCTGACGGTTGCAAAGACCAGCCATATCGGTCGGATTCGTGAACGCAACGAAGACTCCTTCGTCACCGTTGACTGCACGTGCTATAGCAATTCCGAGGCATTCCCGCTGGGTCTGTACATCATCGCTGATGGCATGGGAGGGCACAAGAAAGGGGAAATTGCCAGTGCCCTTGCGGCCCAAGTAGTGGCCAATCACATTGTTCACGACGTATTCATCCCTTTCCTATGCAACCAGCAGCAAAGCAGCCAGAGCCGCCCGATAAACGAGGCCTTGGTCAACGCAGTCGAGGCAGCGAATCTGGCTGTCTATCAGGACACGCCGGAAGGCGGCACCACTCTCACCGTAGCATTGATACTCCGCCACAAGGTGTACCTGGCTCACGTGGGTGATAGCCGGGCCTATGTTCTGACAAAGGGAACGCTGCGCCAACTCACCCAGGACCACTCCCTGGTGGCACGGCTTGCTGACATAGGAGAGGGGACTCCGGAAGAAGCGCTGGCCCACACCAACCGCAATATCCTGTACCGAGCCATGGGACAGACGGATTCCGTGGAGGTTGATACTTGCTCTCTTGACCTGCCGGCCGGCAGTTGTATCCTGCTGTGCAGCGACGGTTTGTGGGACAAGGTGCCGGACGATGAGATGCTGGATACTCTGATGTCTGCCGCCAGCCCCCAGGCGGCCATCGACAGATTGGTAACAATGGCCAACCAAAATGGCGGAGATGATAACATAACTGCGATTCTGGTCACCAGGGCAGCCCACTCTTGACCTGAATTCGGAGTGATGCCCAACAGGCCTGTTTCTCGTAGATTGAAACTGCTTCACATCAACACCTTGTCGCCACCGAATCATACCTGACAATCTCGCCCTTCACAGGAAGATCAGGCAGTGCAGACAACCCATTCGATGCCAGCCAGTCCGACGCAGAGACAAACCGAGGACCGGGACGCCCTTCACACTGAGCGGAACCCGGAAAACCCATCCTTTGTGAACTTGCAGGCCATCGCCAGCCACACAGTACTGCCGGCAGTTGCCGAGGAGCAAGCGTACTACGTGCTCCTCAATATAGCGCTTGTTTCTGACCTCCCTACAACCCCGCTTCCCCTCAATCTGTGCCTGGTGCTGGATCGCAGTACCTCGATGCAGGGGATGCGGTTGCAGCAAACCAGAGAAGCTACCCGACAGATCATCGACAGGCTCCAACCCCAGGATGCTTTCAGCCTGGTTGTGTTCAGCGACCGTGCCGAAGTCCTCCTCCCCAGTCACAGGAACGCCGACAAGGCTGTGGCCAAGTCGGTTGCCAGCACCATTCAGCCCAACGGCGGCACCGAAATTCTACAGGGATTGCTGGCCGGGGTGAGCCAGATCAAGCATGGCTGGAGCGAGAACTCAGTCAACCACATTGTCTTGCTCACTGACGGCCACACCTATGGGGATGAACGAGCCTGCCTGGATCAGGCCGAATGGGCCGGTCAGCATCACATCAACATCAGCTCAATGGGCATCGGTGAGGATTGGAATGAGGACCTGCTCGACGGAATTGCGGCGCTGTCCGGTGGCAGCTCGACCTATATCGACACGCCACGCAACGTAATTGAGGCCTTCGAGGAAACACTGCGGCACCTGAGGGCGATAGTTGCTCGCGAACTGACGATGACTGTCACCTCCAGTCCCTTCGTGGAGATGCACCAAGCGTCTCAAGTCGTGCCCTACATTCGCCGATTGGCGTTGCAGCGAGACGAAGCGATCCGCGCTCGACTGGGACCGCTGGGCACTGACCAGGGCAAGAAGCTGTTGCTGGAATTCCTCATACAGAAGCCCGAGCCAGGCAAGCAGAAGCTGGCGCGAATCACCGTCGACAGCGATGCTCCGGGGCAGGCTCAGTACCGCCCATGGGAGTCAATAGACTTGGATCTGGAGTTCAAGGAGGATGCCCGCGCCAGTTCCCAGATTCCATCCGCGGTGGTTACTGTGCTGGGCAGGTTGGCACTCTACACCATGCAGGAGAAGGTGCTGGCAGATCTGGATGCCGGTGAGATCGACCGTGCGACTCAGCGATTGGAGACACTGGCAACCCGACTGCTGAACCTGGGAGATATTGATCTGGCTCGATCTGCATCCCTGGAGGCAGGTCGACTGGCTCGCTCCGGCAGCCTTTCAGACGAAGGGCGGAAGAAGATCCGGTACGGCCCCCGATACCTATCTCTAGCCACCCAGGAGACTGACCGTGATTGAGTGCCCATCTTGCCGGGCAGAACACGTGGCCAACACCCTGTTTTGCAGCGAATGCGGAGCCTGCCTGCTGGAAGAGGAATCCCCGGCCACCGACGCGCTCAGTGATGATGAAATCGAATGGGTCGGTCCAGACGAAGAGCGCAGGACCAGCGGATCTGTGCAGGACGGTGGCCCGTTGAGATTGCACTTGCGTATCCGCGACACCGGGCGATTGGTGCAGACACCCCTAGACAGAACCATCCACCTGGGCCGTCTCGATCCAGGCAGCGACTCATTGCCCGAAGTCGACTTTTCACAAGATGGCGGACTGGAAAAAGGAGTCTCCAGACGTCACGCTCGCATCCTGGAACGAGCTGGACACGTGGTTGTAGAAGACTTGGGAAGCATCAACGGAACTGCGGTCAACGGAAAACGGCTGGCCCCATACCTGTCCGAAGAACTCCACAACGGCGATCAACTGCAATTGGGAAAGATTGTGGTTGAGGTGAAGCTGTCTCGATGGGATTCCTCTCAAACATAGAACGAGCCACTGAGGTAATAGGCTATGGCATTCACCGTGTTGCTCCACCTGGCAGATAGTGACCCCATTCTGGCTGAGATGGACGAACTACCAGACCCCCAGGCCAGCTATGTCCTGTGCTCCAATCCACGGGCCAGGGACGGAAAGAACCTGCTCTTCATCGATCCTGAATGCACCCGTTTCCTGTTCCCGTGGCACCGGATTAACTTCATTGAAGCCTTCCCCACCGACGAAGATGCGGCCCACGTGGAGACCTTCTTCCGCGACTAGGCAGACTGTCCAATCGATCGCCTGCGTGTCTGTGCCCCGTACCTGACAGCTATGCACGGTGGCTCTTCACTTAAGTCTACACTCGCTCATGTACGGCCCATTTGACATTTGCCCTTCCCACAAGTAAGATTGTCCGGCCCGCCTGCGGCCGAAGGTGGAGCGCCAGCCGTTGCCACCTTGCAAGCCAGCAGGCGGACGGCATTGAAAGGATTTGATGCATGGCTACTCGTCAGATCGTACCCATGATGTGTCCCGTTTGCGGGGGGCGCTTCACGGCACCCATCGAAAGCATCATTGATGTCAGTCACGACGCCAAGCTCAAGACTCGTTTCCTGAAAGGACAAGCAAACATAGCCACTTGTCCTCAATGTGGTGACCAGGGATCCAAGAATGCCCCAGCTCTGTACCATGATGCGGAACATGAGCTGGCCCTGGTGCTGATGCCCCCTGAGCTCAACCTCGAGAACGACGATCAGCAAAAGATCATCGGAGATATGACCAACACGCTGCTCAACAACCTACCACCAGACCAGCGAAAGGGGTACTTGCTCACGCCACAGATCTTCTTCACCATGCAGACCCTGGTCGGCAGGGTACTTGAGGCCGAAGGTGTCACGCCAGAAATGCAAGAGGAGCAGCAGGCAAAAGCTCAGCTCGTCCAGGAATTCCTGCAGGTCAAGGACGAAAAGGCCCTGCGTGCCCTGGTCAAAGAGCACGACCCGGAACTGGATTATGAGTTCTTCCAGATATTGACGGCTTTGGCACAGGCTGCCAATGAGGATGGACGACCGGACGCAGCCAGGGCTCTCCTGGGGCTGAGAAGCACGCTAGCAGAATGGAGCACCGGCGGCCGGGAGGCCATCGCGGAGGTCAACGCAGCCATGGGGCTGGGCGAGACGATCACCCGAGAGGACCTGCTGAACCGGTTGCAGGCAGCCCAGTCCGACGAGGAATGGGAAGAACTGGTAGCAGCTGGCCGTCCGCTGCTCGACTACGCGTTCTTCCAGCACCTTACGGCCCAAATTGAAGCCGCTCCGGATGCTGACGGTGCCGCCGAGCTCAAGTCCTTGCGCTCCCGGATCCTCGACACGACCGCCCGACAGGATGAGAAGACCCGTGCCGCAATGAAAGAGGCCGCAGACTTGCTCACCACCATCCTGCAGTCCGAGGATCCCCAGGCTGCCATCCGTCAGAACTCGGAACAGATCAACAGCGCCTTTCTCATGGTGCTGACGGCGAATATGCAACAGGCCCAGACAGAGAACCGAGAGGACTTGGGCCAGCGATTGCAGCAAGTATACGACGCAGCGGCAGCCATCATCCAAGAGCAACTGCCCCCCGAAATACAACTCCTCGACCAGTTGATGAGAGCACCCTACCCTGAGGGCACTCAGCAACTGCTCACGGAGAACCGCGAGATCATCACCCCCGAGTTTCTGGACGTCATGGACCATCTCATTGCTGAGGTGGACCCCAACAGGCAATCTGAGGCAGCTAAGCACCTCACGCAGGTGCAAGAACAGGCCAAGACCATCGCGGAGGGCGTGGCCCGCCCGTAGACAGGCAGTCCGCCAGAGCGTGACTCGACGCCAGACCTGGCTGTCTCTCCACAGCGAGAGACGCGAGAAAGTCGGTGGATCCGGGTCCGGTGGCTGAGCACACCGATCTTCAACCCGGTTGGCCGGCGGGGACGAGATCAAGATCCCGCAGCTTCGTTATTCGGCAGCGTGCTGCAGCCGATACCCATGCCCCCTCACCGTAACGACGTACTGGTGATCGGCATCAGCTTCGGCGATTCGCTCCCGCAGGCGTCTGGCCAGCGCATCGATTGCTTGCTCGGAAACTCCTTCCGACTCAACATCTGCCCAGACTGCATGGACCACTTCCTCTCTACTCACAACCTGACCTGGATGCTCGTAGAGCAGTTCAAGCAGTCGATATTGGGCCAGAGACAACGGCGGATCCAGCTCTTTCCCGGCGACCCACACCAGCTTGGCCGCCATATCTATTCGTATAAGCGGTGCCTGTTCCGTCTCAAACGCCAAGGGCACCGTAGCACCAGCGTCCACAAAAGACAATCTGGCACCAAAGGCGATGCCGATTTCGTCACCATCTTTCAGGACGGTTGGACTGGCCAGCAGCTGTCCGTTCAGGAAAGTGCCATTCTTACTGTCCATATCTTCCAGGATGTAGCCCTGCTCGGTTTGCGTGAGGCGGGTGTGATGGCGCGACACCTGCCGGTCATCAATGATAACCTGGCAATCGTCACCACGTCCAATGACGACGACAGCTGTCTGCAACAACCACTGTCGTTGCGAACTTGCCCCTTCACGCACCAACAACATAGCCACGTTGTTTGCATTCATTGTCGGTACCACGCTCCTTGATCCCGGGCCTGACAAAGTCATTCACCTGCCCTGTCCGGGCATCGATGGTGCCTATCACATGCGGGTACGCCTGTCATCCAAGGCGCGGCCGCTATGCGAAACTGCCTCCGTCGGCGCCCGGAGGACAGGCTTCCCCGGCCCGCCGGTCAGGCCTGCCACCGGCTTGATCCACGAATCCCAGATTCACCCATCCACATCACCTCCTGTTTGACAGAAACAGCAACTTGGACTAAGCTACCCGAATGAGGAGGCCAGAGTTTGCCCGGCAGACTCTGGAGAGGAAAAGAGCACAGTGTTCGAGCTACTCACTCCAGGCACTATACTATGGTCCCGCTACAGAATCACGCAGGTGGTGGGTCAGGGTGGAATGGGCGCAATCTACCAGGCGGAGGACACACGTCTGGAAGGGCGCCTCTGCGCCATCAAGGAGGTTATCCCCGAACCCAACGCCACCGACGAACGCCACCAGCAGATCCAGGCTCAGTTCCACCGCGAAGCCAATGTCCTGGCTCGACTTGACCACCCCAACCTGCCCAAGGTCTCTGACTACTTCCTCGAGGGTGAACGCGACTACCTGGTGATGGACTTCGTCCCCGGTGGCGACCTCCGCCAACTTATCGAAGAAACACGCGGTCGAGGCGAATTCCTACCCGAAGAGCAGGTGCTTGCCTGGGCAGCGCACTTATGCGACGCCCTTGAGTATCTACACAGCGAAGACCCTCCCCTCTTACACAGAGATATCAAGCCTGCCAACATCAAACTCACACCATCTGGCATCATCAAACTGGTTGATTTCGGCTTGGTCAAGATGTTGGTCCCAGATGATGAACGCACCGTTACCGTGCTTCAAGGTCGCGGCACGGTACAGTACACGCCACTGGAGCAATACGGGGGAGAGACCGGGCACACCAATGTGCGGTCCGACATCTATTCGCTGGGGGCTACTCTCTATCACTTGCTGGCTGCCCAACCACCACTGGAGGCCAAGCAACGGTTCCTCAGGCCCAACACGATGCCCTCCCTTCGAGAACTCAATCCCCGCGTGTCGCCACAAGTGCAACAGGCCATCCAACACGCAATCGCTATGCACCCCGACGAAAGGCCAGCCAGCGTCGCCGAGTTTCGCGCCGAGTTATTCGGCAGAAAACCCATTGTAGCAGCTAACGCAAGTAAGCTGGCTGATTGGATAGCCAAGACAGGTGGACTTGCCCACGCCCACGCACTTGGCGACAGTGCCCTGGGTAACGCACTGTGGCGCAACAGGGTGCTGCTCGCCGTCTTGGGCATCTTGCTGGCCCTGGCTATCGCGGTGACAGCACTGCCTGCCGACCGTCCCATCCCCCCCGACCAGCCCGTCGGCCGTGTGACCACCGGGACCTCACACACACCTGATAATGCCATAGGCCCGTACCTGTACTTGCCTGGCCAGGCACACGCCGCAGCAATGACCAGGACAAGCTGAGAACCTACTGCGGGGGTTCTTGGGGCTGCTCTCCGTCCGCACTGACCTGCCCCGCTTTTCGGAGTCCTGCCAGCCACAGGCCCAAGCCGGCAAACATGAGACACACGACCACTGGTAGAACTGCATACGGAAGCCAGCTGACCACGGCTCGGGCAATGAACGGCACACGCTCCAACGGTACCAACCCTGATCCGAACAACACATAGCCCAGCAATCCTGATGCCACGGCAACCAGCGAGCGCTCCACTCTGTCGCCGGGAGACAATGAGCCAGAGGCACTTAACCTGTATGCCCCCCCGCCTACCAGCGCCAGGCATATCACAGACAGAAACAGCCCCACAGCGTTCACGGTTTTCCCCGGCGGCTCAGGTTCGGGTACCGGCGTGGGCACCGGCGTGGCAGTCAGCGTAGGAGTCGGCGGCAGCGGGGTAGAAGTAGGAGTAGGACTAGGAATCGGGGTGGAGGTAGCCGTAGCTGCAGGCGTGTTGGTTGCGGTGGGGCTTGGTGTGGGTGTAGTTGTGGCGGTGGGCGTGGGCCGGTCGAAACCGATTTCAACCGGTCCTTTTTCGGGTATGGCGAGGATCAGCCGCACCGACCGCTGGGCGGTGTCGCTTACGGCGGTGATCTGCCAGGTACCGCTCCGAGCAAGGTTGAAACTGGCGGTGGCCACACCATCCACTGTGTTGGCCAGCGGCAGCCGGGCTTCAAGAGATAGCACCGTGTCAAGCAGACGGAACTCCACCGGCGTCCCGTCCGGAACCTGTCGGCCATTGCGGTCCACAATCATGCCAGTTCGCAGAGTCAGCACATCCCCCACCTCAAGATCCAGCTGAATGGGTATCGGCGTCCCTTCGGGTGAAACCTGGGGTGTGGCCGTGGGCGCGGTGGTCTCGGCCACTGACTGGGTATCGGTCACCACATCGATGTTGATAACCTGATTGGGATCGGGCCGAGTCACTTCGATTATCTGGTAGCCGATGGCATCCACATCCACAGGCGACGAGCCGCGGGGCTGAAACTCCTGAAACAGCAACCGCACCGCCGTCTCCAGGTACGGTTGTGTCTTGCCGTAAAGGCCATAATAGGCGGTCAACTTGCTCACTTCGGTGGAATCCAGATAGTAGGGTGCATTGAAGGCCAGCACGATCAGCCTCTTGCCATGCAGGCTATCAGAACGCGCTCGCAGGAACAGTGTTAGCGCGTCAGAGACAGGATAGTCGGCCACATCCATATCCAGCATAGCAAAGATGATCCAGTCCGCGCTGTCAATGACATCTTCCTCTGGAACTTCCGTCTCAGCCGGCTCGACCTCCGCCTCCACCGGTTCAGGCGCTCCCTCTTCCTCCGCCTCTTGCAGTTCAGTGGCCAACATCCCCTTGAGCTCGCTGAAAGTCATGCTGTGGACCTGGTCAGCAGATATCTGACCCGTAGCCTCAGGACCATACAGCCGCAACACCAGCGATTCGAGCGCCAACGGGTTAATAAAATGGAAAGGCACGCAGCCAACGCATTCCTGACCGCGCCGATCATCCGTGACGATGAGAATCTGTTCCTCGCTGAGCGGAGGGCTGGGCAACCGACCGGTCAATTCGTCGACACCAGGATAGATGAGGGTGGTCGCCTCTTGCGCTGCTCGCGCCACGACGGGCTCCTGTTGCCCCACTATCTCTGAGACCCCCTCCTCGGGAACCTGGACGTCCTCCAGGGTGAAGTCCCCCATCATGTCCAGCTTACGCTGCAAGATGCGAGCAGCCGACTCATCAACCCGGCTCTGGAAGGCGGGGTCTGAGACATACTTCTCCCGGAAAAAGAGAATAGTATCCTCCATATTGGCCAGCTGGCTTGGCCAATCATCGTTGAGGTCAAACTGCGATAGGTAGAGGAGGTCATTGCCAGCCAAAAACGCTTCTTGAGCAATTTGCTTGGCCGGGAAGGTCTCCAGTTTCGGATCGTAGAACTTGCGGATAGAGGGCACCCCCAGCTTGTCGCTGACCAGCAACCCACCATCTTCGCGCCACGGCGCGAATTCCGGCAGGCCAAGGATGGCCGGCAGGTTCTGGGCGTCAAGACTGATGGGACGGGAAAGCTGCCGAATATTGCCTTGAAACCCCCGATATCGAACGTGAGAGGTCATCAGTGCGTCAGTCGTTGACAGCGGGTCGTCGGCATCGAGGCCAGTCACTGCGAAAAAGGGAGCCAGCTCACCGGACCGCAGGGTCTCCAACGATTTCTGGATCGTTGGCAGCTCCTCCTCGGGATTGCGGTCGGTGCTGCCCAGCCCGGGGAAGTGTTTGGCAACGGTAAGCAGTCGTCCTCCTCCCCCTTCGTGCACACCCCGAATGTACGCCTTTCCGAACTGGCCAACCCAGTAGGGGTCACCGCCGAAGGTGCGCGACCCCAGCGTGCCGTACAGCGTCGGTATCGGTCGTGCCAGCACATCCAGGGTTGGCCCCAACAACACGTTGATCCCGATAGTGGTCAGCTCCTGGCCCACGATCAGGCCTGCCTGCTGGGCGTACGTGGGGTTCCACGTAGCTCCCAACGCCATCTCGCCAGGCAACGGCGTCATCCCACTCCACAGATCACTGAATGGATGACCATCGCCCTCCTGATTCCGCGCACTCAGCAACGGGATGGGGGTGTAGACAGTAGGAGTCGATACGTCGGTAGTGGTGAGTGGAGCGGTAAAAGCCAACGCCTGCAGATCGTCGGTCAGGGTGACCAGGCGCTCTGGCGCCATATCGTTGTTCACGAAATTGGTGTTGCTGGGGGAGAGCACCACGCCCCCCACGCGACCCTCCCGAATCAAGCGAGCCACATCCGATGTATCTGACACATCGTTGCCAACGAAAGTCACCAGGAACAGCTGTCCCACCTTCTCCTCCGGGGACATCTGGGCCATCAGGCGTTCGACCTCAGGGCTGACCCGTGGCGCGTCCTCGTCCTCCTGTGCCATCGCTCCCTGCAGATAAGGAGACAGGATGAGCAACAGGATGACGCTGGTCAGCACGGCTCGATGCTTGACATTCATTCCGCGGCGGTTCTCCCCCATCGTCTCGCAACTCAGCGTAGTTCCAAGACGACACATGCCTCAACCTGTCTTTTCACCACAGGAGACATAGTTCCACAAAGCTTCAATCCCGAGCAAATAGCTGCGCCAGCCAAACCCCACGATCTGCCCCACACAGACTGGCGCCAATAGTGATCGGTGTCGAAACACCTCGCGGGCGTGCACGTTGCTCATGTGCACCTCGACCACAGGCAAACCTGTGCCCGATATGGCATCACGTAGCGCATAGCTTGTGTGAGTATAGGCACCCGGATTGAAGACGATGCCATCAGCCCATGTCATCGCGTCGTGAAGGGCATCAACCAGCCCCCCTTCGTGATTGGACTGAGATGTGCGCAGACTGATAGCCCGTTGCCCAGCGTACTCCTGCAGGCGACGGTTTATCGCGTCCAGAGTCAGTGAGCCATATATCTCCGGCTCGCGCTGGCCCAGCAAGTTCAAATTGGGTCCGTGGAGCACCAGAAAGGTCGTCATACTCACGTCACCAGCAATCTCTCAGCAGATAGTGCATTCCGCGCATGACACACCTACCGGGGAACACTCAACCCCGATGGGCCACACACAAAGGAACACAATGGAGTTCAATGACCGCAAGACATCTCCCAACCAGAACTAACGCAGCCAGGCAAGCCCAGAATGGTCGAATGAACTGCCGGCCATCGCTCACGATGCCCAAACCAATTATAGGGCAGCCCATAGCATCCGTCAAACCAACCCGTAGGGGGATATTCTGAGCGGAACAGGTGAGCAGCCTCCTACCTGCCCGCCGGGCTTTCGGTAGCGCAGATGTGCGGGCAGGACTGGAGCATAACCCTCCAGCAAATGGGCGTGTGCTCCCCAACTCCCTCCTTCCTACTCCCCTCTTCCTGCCTCCTGCTTCAGACCCGTCTGGCGCCGTCCGGCACACGACCCAGCTGGCTGACACAGACACAGGGGTCTCCGCAAAGGCGATGTCGGGCACCTGGTAGCCGTCCCCATCTTGCCGATTGCAGCGAAACCAGGTAGAATGAGCACAGGTAGCCGTTTGGCACTGGCCATAGTGATATTCCTTGTAGTCAGGTCCTGGAGAGAGCGATGGCGAAAGCAAAAGACATCACCGCTGCCAAGTCGTCAACCCCATCCATCAATCTGGATGACTCGGATCTGTACATCAACCGAGAACTGAGCTGGCTGCAGTTCAACTGGCGCGTGTTGGAGGAGGCGCTGGACGAGAGCCACCCCCTCCTCGAACGAGTGAAATTCCTTGCCATCTTCACCAGCAACCTGGATGAGTTCTTCATGATCCGTGTCTCCGGCCTGCGGCGCCAGCTGGCGGCAGTTACCCTGAAAACCCCACCCGACGGGATGACACCGGCGGAACAGCTGGCGGAAATCCGACGCCAACTGCTGCCCGAGTTGGCGCTGCAATCGGAGTGCTGGCGCACAGACCTGTTGCCCAAGCTGCACCAGGCAGGTATCCACCTGTTGGGCTACGACCAGCTGAAAGGAAAGCAGCGCAAGCTATTGCGCCGCCATTTTGAGCGTGAAGTGTACCCCACGCTCACCCCCCTGGCCATCGCTCCCGCTCATCCGTTTCCCCACATCTCCAACCTCAGCATCAATCTGGCTGTGATGGTCAACGATCCCGTGATGGGTCAACGACTGGCCCGCCTGAAGATACCGGGCGTATTCCCACGATTGGTGCGCATCCCCAGCGAAGAAACCGCCGAGGACTACGAGAACCTGGGATTGACGGAGGTTCTGTCCACCAATTTCGTATGGCTGGAAGAGGTGGTGGCTGCCAATCTGGACATGCTCTTCCCGGGTCTCGAAATCGTGGCTGCCTGTCCCTTCCGAGTCACGCGTGATGCCGACCTGGACATAGAGGAAGACGAGGCCGCGGACCTGCTGTCCAGCATTGAGGAGCAGGTGGGGATGCGGTACTTCGGCTCAGCAGTGCGGCTGGAAGTGGACAACGCCATGCCGGATCGGATACGCGACACGTTGGTTAGCCATCTGGATTTGGCCCCTTACCAGGTCTTCACAGTCGACGGTCCCATCGGTATGGCCAGCCTGATGGAACTTACCCAAATCGACCGGCCTGATCTGAAGGACACCCCCTTCCTGCCAGCGGTCCCCTCACCGCTATCCAAGGATGAGAGTGTTGTCTCGGTGATCAAGCGTCACGACATCCTTCTCTATCACCCATACGATAGCTTCACCCCAGTTGTTGATTTCGTGCGCCAGGCCGCCGAGGACCCCGACGTGCTGGCCATCAAACAGACATTCTACCGGGCAGGGACCAACTCACCTATCGTGGACGCGCTGATGCAAGCCCGCGAAAACGGCAAGCAGGTCGCAGTGCTGGTGGAGCTGAAAGCGCGTTTCGACGAGGAGACCAACATAGGCTGGGCGCGGGCACTGGAGGGAGCAGGCGTACACGTGGTCTACGGCCTGGCCGGTCTCAAGACCCATTCCAAGGTCTGCCTGGTGGTGCGGCGCGAACGGGATGGAATCGCACGCTACGTTCATATGAGCACGGGCAATTACAATGCCGTCACCGCCCGCATCTACGCCGACATAGGTTTCTTCACCAGCGACCCCGATATAGGCGCTGACGTGTCGGACCT
>JAUVRU010000216.1 GCA_030597485.1 Anaerolineae bacterium | reverse complement strand
CTGTCAGCGGTCAGCGATCAGCAGTCGGTCAGCCTCTGTCTGGCCTGTGGCGGATCAACGGGCTGAGGCCAACTGCTGGTAGCTGGCTGTTTGCCGGCTGTCTGGAGGAGTGATTGATGTCCAGTTCCGAAGTTCCTTTGCTTGAGATGTATCGCACCATGCTGACCATTCGTCGCTTCGAGGAGCGATGCAATTACCTCTTCATGCAGGGACGCATTCCCTCCACCCTGCATCTGTACATTGGCCAGGAGGCTGTGGCCACCGGGGTGTGTGCTCACCTGGGCCCGGACGACTACGCGCTCAGCACCCATCGCCCGCACGGCCACTCCATTGCCAAAGGCGTGTCCCTGAGCATCATCATGGCCGAGCTGTTCGCCAAGAGCACCGGGTGCTGCCTGGGCAAGGGGGGCTCAATGCACGTGGGTGATATGGATGTGGGGATGGTGCCGGCTATCGCTATTGTAGGAGGCAACATTCCACTGGCTGCCGGCATGGCGCTGGCCTGCAAGCGATTAGAAACGGATCGGGTGGCGGTGGCCTTCTTTGGGGATGGTGCTGCCAACGAAGGCGCATTCCACGAGGGCCTGAACATGGCCGCCATCTGGGATCTGCCGGTGGTCTACGTGTGCGAGAACAACCTGTATGGTGCATCCACCAAGTTCTCCACTGTGTTCAAGGTGGAGAATGTGGCTGACCGGGCAGCCGCCTATGGCATGCCCGGCATGGTGGTGAATGGGATGGACGTGGAGGCGGTCTATCAGGCAGCTGGGGAGGCGATAACACGTGCCCGCCAGGGTGGCGGCCCCACGCTGATCGAGTGCAAAACCTACCGGATGGTAGGCCATTCGCGCAGCGACCCGCGTACTTATCGCACCAAAGAGGAAGAGGCCTCCTGGCAGGAGAAGGACTCCATTCCACGCCTGGCCAAGCGGCTAAGGGAGGAAGGGCTGGCCACTGACGAGAGCCTGGAGGCCATCGACAAAGAGATCGAGCAAGCCATCGATGAGGCGGTGGCCTTCGCTGAGCGCAGCCCATCGCCGGAGCCTGCCGACACGTTGAAACACGTTTTCTATGCGAGCGAATCGGGAGGAGAGGCATAAGATGGCACAGATGAGTATTGCTGAGGCACTGCGCCAGGCGATTCGAGAGGAGATGCAGCGTGACCCTCGTGTGTTCTGCATCGGGGAGGACATTGGCGTAGAGGGAGGCTGGGGCGGTGCGTTTACCGTTACCCTTGGCCTGTCGGATGAATTCGGTCACGAGCGCATCCTGGACACCCCTATCTCGGAGCTGGGGTTGACGGGCGTCGCGGTAGGGGCAGCTATGGCCGGGCTGCGCCCCATTGCTGACATGCAGTACGGTGATTTCCTGTTCCTGGCTATGGATCAGCTGGTCAACCAGGCGGCCAAGATGACCTACATGTCGGGCGGCACGGTGAAGGTGCCGATGGTGATGCGGGCACCGGTGGGTGCCACCAGGCGAGGTGCTCAACACGCCCAGAGCCTGGAAGCTTTCTTTACTCACGTGCCAGGCCTCAAGGTGGTGGCGCCTTCGACCGCTTACGATGCCAAGGGGCTGCTCAAGAGCGCCGTGCGGGACGACAATCCGGTCATCATGTTCGAACACAAGCTCCTGTACGGGAGCAAAGGACCCCGTACTGAGACAGGAGCGATCAGCGCCACCGGTGAAGTGCCGGAAGAGGAGTATCTGGTGCCCATTGGAGAGGGTGCCATCCGGCGCGAGGGAAGCGACGTCACCATTGTCGGCAAGCTGTTGACAGTCTACCGGGCACTGGGGGCAGCCGAGCAGCTGGCCCAGGAAGGCATTGAGGCGGAGGTGATTGATCCGCGCACGTTGGTGCCGCTGGACAGGGATCTGATCCTGGAATCGGTGCGTAAGACGGGCCGGCTGGTGGTTGTGGAGGAAGACAACATCACCGGCGGCTGGGCAGGTGATATCGCCGCTATGGTGGCAGAGGAAGCCTTCTTCTGGCTTGATGCTCCCATCAAGCGGGTGTCGGCTCCTGACACACCGGCTCCCTTCGCACCGGTCATGGAGGCATTCTACGTGCCCAGCGAGGAGCGGGTCATCCGGGCGGTGAAATCCCTTTTCTAGGGGTGAAATCTTTTCTGGGGTGGTGAGGGTGAGGACGGTATGGCTATCGAAGTGTTAGTACCCCCGCTAGGGCAGACAGTTGACACGGTCACCCTGGTTACCTGGTATCACGACGAGGGGGACGAGGTCAGCAAGGGCAGCCCCCTGTTTGCCATCGAAACCGACAAAGCTACGCTTGACGTGGAAGCGCCGGCGTCGGGAATACTGCGCCAGTTGGCGGCGCAACCTGGTGAGGAGGTCAAGGTGCTCAGCGCAGTTGCCTTCATCTCCGAGCCGGGCGAGACGGTGATAATCTCGGCACTCTCGCCGGACCTGGTCGAGTCGTTGCCGTCGGATGCTTCCTCCCCGGCTCCCGCGTCCCAGAGGGAGGAGGACGGCGATGGCAAGGGGCGTCGTCTGTTCATTTCCCCCCGGGCCCGACGGCTGGCTGAGGAACACAACGTTCCCCTGACGGCGTTGCCGGCCAGCGGGCCGGAAGGGGCCGTTGTGGAGAGGGACGTGCGGGCCTACCTTGAGGCTGAGGGAGTGGCACCGGTCGTGGCGGCTGGTTCGTCGATCACGCCGGTAGCCCGCCGCATGGCAGAGGAAGCGGGCCTGGATTGGCGACGCCTGACAGGCAGCGGCCCGGGTGGACGCGTCACCCGCGAGGATGTGCGCCGGGCGCTGGAGGTGGCACCATCTGCCGGTGAGACGGTGCCGGTTGCCGGTGAGGTCAACGAGGTGGCGGAAACCGTTCCTCTGCGCAGTGTGCGAGCGGTCATTGCAGAACGGATGGCCAGGAGCGTGACCGACACGGCCCGGGTAACGTTGACTGCCCAGGCTGACGCCACCGCTCTGGTGGCTCTGCGCCAGAGGCTGGCACAGGATGAGGTGCGCGTATCGTACAATGACCTCTTCATGTACATCCTGGGACGGGCGCTGCGCGAGCACCCGCAGCTCAACGCCTCTCTGGACGAAGACACCATCAAGGTGTGGCGGCGCATCCATATCGGGTTGGCGGTGGACAGCGATCGTGGGCTGCTGGTTCCGGTGGTGCGGGATGTGGACAGCAAAGGGTTGTCGCAGCTGGCAGAAGAGACAAGGGCGGTGGTCGGGCGAGCGCTGACGGGAAAAAGCTCCCCCGACGAGTTGACAGGGGGTACCTTCACCCTGACCAACTTGGGCATGTATGGAATCGATGCGTTCACGCCCATCATCAACCTGCCGGAATGTGCTATTCTGGGTGTGGGGCGCATCGCCAGGCAGCCAGTGGCGATAGGTGACCGGGTGGTGGCCAGGCATATGGTGTGGCTGAGCCTCAGCTTCGATCACCGATTGGTGGATGGCGGACCGGCAGCGTACTTCCTGCAGCGGGTGGTGCAGTTGGTGGAAGGCCCTCATCTGTTGATGACCTGACGTCAGGCGATGCCCGACTCGACAACCTGTAAACGACGACAGGCGGCTCTTGAAGCACGAGCACGCTGATCTGCGCTGCGTGCTATGCGACGAAGCATACCCAATCTGATCAGGTGGGAGGGAGGCAGTATGACAGGTCCAGCTAACTTCTTAGCTCTGGATTTGGGCGCGGAGAGCGGTCGTGCCATCATCGGACAGATTGCGGGTGGGCGACTGACTCTGTCGGACGCGCATCGATTCCCCAACGTGCACGTGCGCTTGCCGGATGGCTGGCATTGGGACACGTTGCGCCTGTGGACGGACATCAAGGAGGGCATCAGGCAGGCAGCGCGTCAGGTGGAGGGTAACCTGGTAAGCGTCGGTGTTGACACTTGGGGCGTGGACTTCGGCTTGCTTGACCAGAAGGACAGTCTGATAGGTGATCCCTTTCAATACCGGGATAGCCGCACTGATGGCATGTTGGAGGAGGCGTTTCGCCGTGTGCCTCGAGAGGAGATATTCGAGCGAACCGGTATCCAATTCCTCACCATCAATAGTCTGTTTCAGCTGCTCTCAATGGTCGTTAATCGTTCACCGGCTCTCGACATTGCCGGGACCTTCCTGCCGATGCCAGACCTGTTCAATTTCTGGCTGACGGGGCGCAAGGTCTCTGAGTTCAGCATTGCCACCACTACCCAGTGTTATGACACACGTCAGGGTGACTGGGCCCGGTCGATGCTGGAACGGATGGGGATTCCCGCCCACATGTTCCCGGAGGTGGTGCCATCGGGGACGGTTCTGGGCCAGCTGTTGCCTCACGTGGCGGAGGAGGTGGGCGTAGACGATCTGACAGTTGTGGCCCCGCCCTGCCACGATACCGGCTCGGCGGTGGCCGGTGTGCCGGCAGAAGGCTCCGATTTTGCCTGGGTCAGTTCTGGCACCTGGTCCATTCTGGGAGCGGAGCTGCCTGAGCCGGTCATCAACGCACAAAGCCTGGCTTACAATCTGACCAACGAGGGCGGCTTCGGCGACACGGCTCGCTTGTGCCGAAACGTGATGGGCTTGTGGCTGATCCAGCAGTGCCGGAGCACTTGGGCGCGACAGGGTGAGGCGCTTTCCTACTCAGAACTGACGACGATGGCGGCCCAATCTGAGTCTTTCCAATGCGTCGTAGATCCAGACTGGCACGAGTTTCTCAAGCCCGGCGACATGCCGGCGCGCATCCGCGCCTATTGCGAGCGCACGGGTCAACCGGTACCCCAGCGCAAGGGAGACATCGTGCGGTCTGCCCTGGAGGGGATCGCGCTGAAGTACCGCTGGGTGCTGGAGCGGGTTGAAGAGGTCTTGGGGCATCGGCTGGAACCTATCCATATTCTTGGCGGAGGGACACAGAACCAGTTGTTGAGCCAGTTTGCCGCTGATGCCATCGGGCGTCAGGTCGTGGCCGGACCTATTGAGGCCACAGCCTCCGGCAACATCATCGTCCAGGCCATCGCCACCGGGCATCTGGGCTCTCTGGCCGAAGGTCGGGAGGTGATCCGCAATTCGTTCCCCCTGTTCACCTT
>JAUVRU010000112.1 GCA_030597485.1 Anaerolineae bacterium | reverse complement strand
AATTCACGACCAGATACCTGCCTGTTCGCGCATCCAGACGGTGGTTACCCAATGCCACCTTTGGGAAGCGACAGATGTCCGATCTGCTCACGAGCCACAAGGAGCCCAAGCCGATGCGCAAGTTTACGCCTGACTGGAAGGCTTCGAGCACACCACGCCCCGCCGGCTGGGCCGACGTGCCCGAGAAGAAATGGAACGACTGGCGTCGGCAGCTCAGCCATCGCCTGAACACGCTGGAGGAACTGCAGCGATTCATCAACCTCACCCCAGAGGAAGTGGAGGGCATCTCGGCCAAGGACAAGTTCCGACTGGATATCACGCCCTATTTCGCATCCTTGATCGACCCCGACGACCCGCTGTGCCCGGTTCGCCAGCAGATGATCCCCACAGGGCGAGAGTTGGCCGCCTTCGCCTCCATGATGGAGGACTCGCTGGCCGAGGACGCCCACTCGCCCGTGCCCGGGCTGGTGCACCGCTACCCAGACCGGGTCCTCATGCTGGTCACCACCCAATGCGCTAGCTATTGCCGCTACTGCACCCGCAGCCGCATCGTGGGCGATGCCAGCGCCACCTTCAGCCAACAGGATTTTGACGCCCAAATCGGGTACATCGAACGCACTCCTCAGGTGCGGGACGTGCTTCTCTCCGGCGGCGATCCCCTCACGCTGAATCAACGCGCGCTCGACCGGCTGCTGTCCCGGCTCCGTCAGATCCCACACGTTGAGATTCTGCGCATCGGCGCTCGGGTACCGGTTTTCCTGCCACAGCGCATCGACGATGGACTTCTGGAGATGCTGAGGAAGCACCACCCCCTGTGGCTCAACATCCACGTCAATCATCCCAAGGAGATCACCCCGGAGCTGACCGCCGCCTGCGAGCGGTTGGCCGACGCCGGGATACCATTGGCCAACCAAAGCGTGCTCCTGGCCGGCATCAACGATTCGGTGCACATTCAGCGCCAGCTGGTGCACGAGCTGGTCCAGATGCGGGTGCGTCCCTATTACCTGTATCAATGTGACCTGGTTGAGGGGGCCGGTCACTTTCGCACCACGGTCAGCAAGGGAATTGAGATCATCGAGGGCCTGCGGGGGCACACCTCAGGATTCGCCGTGCCTGAGTACATCATCGACGCGCCCGGCGGGGGCGGTAAGGTACCGATCACCCCCAACTACGTTTTGTCTCAATCGCCGGCGCACGTGGTCATCCGCAATTTTGAAGGATACATCACCACCTACGCCGAGCCGCTGGACTACGACCCGACCGTCATCAAACACCTGGAGGCTCAGGTGCCTCGTCGATCAGAGCCGGGCCAGGGAGGAATCGCCGAACTGCTGGAAGGACAGCGGATCGACATCAAGCCGGATGGCTTTGACAAAACCCATCGCCGGGGACGTGAGGGCGAACATCCTCTGAGTGACGACCAGCGCCAGTGACAGCCCTATGGCCCACGTCAGCCGGCCTCTGTTTCCCAAGCCCAGGCGGAGGTGCATGCTGAGATGCCCGAGGCAAACGCGAGTGGCGTATTCTCACCATGCGACCCACCGCACAAGCCACGGCCACACATGTTGAGCCAGGAGATACCGACCCCTGAAGATTGAACGTGTAGCCTCGCAAGTCCTGATCGTGGTCGTCCCTCTGCTTCTCTTCTGGCGTCTGGTCTTCGCCGGCGAGGTGCTGTACTGGGGGGTGCCCCTGACGCAATTTTACCCCTGGCACGTGCTGATCAACCGGGCGCTGGCGGCGGGACGATGGCCGCTGTGGCCCGACCTGCTGGGCCACGGCGCACCGCTGTTGGCCAACCTCCAGACAGCCTTCTTTTATCCTCCCAACCTGCTGTTCCGCCTGCTTCCCGTGGAGCGTGCCCTGGGCTACTCGGTGGTGCTACACGTGATCGGCGCCGGGTTGGCCGCCGCCTACTGGGGCCGTACCTTAGGGCTGGGCTGGCTAGGCCGCACGGTGACTGCCCTCAGCTACGCGCTGGGCGGCTACGTGGTGGGGCGAACCCAGTTCATCACCATGGTGGCGGCCTATGCCTGGCTGCCGCTGTTGCTGGGCCTCACCGAGCGACTCATCCAGCGCCGGCGGGGGACCGACGCTGTCTGGCTGGGCGGCGCGCTGGCTTTGCAGTTATGGGCCGGCCACGCCCAAATTTGGTTCTATAGCATGCTATTGGTAGCTGCATACGGGTTGTATCGTATCATCCACCGCACTCTCCGCTCCAGGTCAATGGATCCCCTGAAATCTGGCCTGCCGCGGCTGGCCCTGGCCGCCGGGCTCGGGCTGGCACTGTCGGCCGTCCAGCTCATACCCACAGCCGAATTGGCCCTCAATTCCCAGCGCAGCCGTGGGGCTGACTGGGACTTCGCCATGACCTATTCCTTCTGGCCCTGGCGACTTCTCACCCTGTTGGCACCCAACCTGTTCGGCAGTCCGGCTCTGGGCAACTACGCTGGCTACGCTACCTACTGGGAAGACACCGCCTACGTGGGCATCCTGCCACTCATCTTTGCCGCCACCGCGATCGCCATCTGGTTCAAGCGAAACACAACAGGCACGCCAGACCCGTCGCCGGTCAGGGTTTCTTCGGCGACGTCTCTGGAATCCTCTTCCCTATCACTTTCCGTCATTCCCTTCTTCGCCTTGCTGGTACCGCTGGCCGTACTGCTGGCCATGGGCAAGAACACGCCCATCTTTCCGTTTGTTTTCAGATCCCTGCCTGGCTTCGCTTTCTTCCAGGCCCCGGCCCGGCTGATGCTGTGGTTTGCCGTCGCCGTCAGCACGCTGGCCGGTATCGGCGCTCACCACTTTCGGCTGACATACTGGAAGCAGTACACACTGCGGCTGATCGCTGCCGGAGCCGGTGCCATGCTGGCCGTATCCCTGGCCATGGGCGCGGCCGGCGTAGCGCTGGGTGATGTATACCTGCCGGCCGTCACCCGGCTGGCCATCACCTTGGGCCTGGCTTGTGGGCTGCTACTGCTTCGCGGGCGTGAATCGGATGATCGGCACGCGCGCGTGGCGTCTTCGCCGCTGCCACGGCCACTGTGGGGACCTCTCATCGCGGGATTGGTGTGCATAGACCTCCTGTGGTTTGGTTTGCCATTGACGCCCACCATCTCCGCCGATCTCTACCGCCTGACCAATCAAGCGCCTCAAGCGGTACGGTCAGCCATCACAGAAACGCGGCTTTACGTTGACCCCGAGCTCGAATATGACCTGACCTTCAACCACTACTTCCTCTTTGACACCTTCGCCCCCCCGACCGTCGCTGAGTGGCGCCGCCTGCAAGAGAGCCTGTTGCCCAATCTCAACGCAGTGCATGGTATCCCTTCGGCAAACAACAATGAGCCCCTGGCCGTCGGTCGCTGGCGAGAGATGCTGAACAAGACAGCCAAGGCTGACCCGTCAACCGCCCGCCGCCTGTTGCAGATGATGAACGTTGGAACGGTGTTGGCAGAAAACCCGCCCCCCGATTCGTCGCCAGTGGTCGGGATACCGCACCTGTACCGCCTGGATGACCCCCTACCGCGGGCCCGGCTGGTGCCTGCGGCCCGGATGATTGCTGACCCTGGTGCGCTGCTGTCAGAATTGATGGCACCCGGATTCGACCCAGATGCGGAGGTATTGCTCGAGCCAGTCAGCAATACGGCCGAGTTGGGGAACGTCTCGCCGGAGACGGCCGGACCCCACGTCTCATCAGGAGCGGGGGGGCAGGCAATCTCTTTGCGCGAAGAGTGGAATAGTCGTACAATAGACCTGGTTGCGTCGCAGCCAGGCTATCTGGTGTTGGCTTATACCTACTACCCTGGCTGGCGGGCGACTGTTGACGGTCACCCGGCGCAGATCCTGCGCGCTAACTACGCCTTCATGGCCCTGCCGATGGAGACTGGAGCGCACCACGTGGTGCTGACCTACCGACCAAGCTCACTTCTGTGGGGCCTCGTCATTTCCATCTTAACAGCGCTGGCCATGATTGGGATCGTAGCCGTGTCCAAGCCGCCCGACCTCCTATCATCAGCAGAAGATATCGAACCGGATTGATGTGGTGGTATGAAGACAACTGTCATCATCCCGACTTACAACGAACGTGAGAACCTCACCGACCTTCTCAGCGAGATCCTGGCTCTTGACATTCGGGCCCACATCATCGTGGTGGACGACAACTCCCCCGACGGCACGGGCCAACTGGCTGATGAGCTCGCCGCCCCGAACGAGCGGGTACGCGTCATCCACCGACCGGCCAAACTGGGCCTCGGCACAGCCTACATTGCCGGCTTTAAGATGGCTCTGGCCGACAATGCGGACCGGGCGGTAACAATGGACGCCGATTTCTCGCATAACCCGCGTTACGTCCCGGCCGTGGTAGCGCTGACAGAGCAGTGCCATGTGGGCATCGGATCACGCTACGTGCCCGGCGGTGGCGTGACGGAAGACTGGGGACCGCGCCGCCGTTTCCTGAGCCAGAGCGCCAACACTTTTGCTCGCATCGTGCTGGGTCTCGAGGCCCACGATTGCACCGCCGGTTTCCGGTGCTACCGGCGCGAGGTACTGCAGAGCATTCAACTCGACCGCATCTTCTCCAACGGCTATTCGTTCCTGATCGAGATGATGTACCGATGCCAGCGATTGGGCTACACCTTCGGTGAGACACCTATCCTGTTTGAGAACCGCCACCAAGGCAGATCGAAGATCTCGCAGTGGGAGATCTACAAGGCCATGTTCACCGTGCTGCGGCTGGCAATGAGTCGCCTTCTCTTCTGGCGGCCGGCCGAGCGATATGGAACCCGCGCCGCCAATCGCGAAACGAGATAGGAATTGAAGCCGCCGGCCTCGGCTCTGCGTCAGAATCTTGATTTGTGAGTAGCGGCCCCAACTGCATATAGCGCGTCTGGCAAGTGCCCGTCTTGGGCGAGAGAACCTGGCTTTCCTGTCACCAGAGAATGGCCATGCAGCCCACCACCAACCAACCCCCCGATAGCCTCTGGCTTGTTCTGAGCCTTTTCATTGGGTTCCGCCTGATGATGCTGATGGCATGGCCGGCAGAAGCGCTCACGCAATATGGTGATTACCAGTATTACTACAATCTGGCCGCGTTGTCCGAGATGGGGCATCTCCCCTTCCTTGACTACTGGTCTGAGTATCCCCCTATCTTTCCTTTCCTCAGTGTGGCAATCTATCAACTGAGCGGCGGGGTGTTCAAGAATTACGCCTTGTTGCTCAGCCTGACTATGATCGCTTTTGAAACCGGTAGTCTGGTGTTGCTCTACCGAATGGCATCTGAGATCCGAGACAGAAGCCAGGCCACGTGGGTCACCGGGGTGTACGTGGCACTGTTCATCCCGATCTTCATCTGGCTGGCCACTTTCGAAGCGATGACTGCCTTTTTTGTGCTGCTGACCCTGTTTGCCCTACGGCGCAGTCAGTCATGCTTGACCGGCATCGCTATTGGCCTGGGTGCTATGATCAAGGTGCTGCCCATTCTGTTGTTGGCGACTGTCTGGCGTACGCGGGGCTGGCGAGCGGCTCTGGTCAGCGGTCTGTTGGCACTGCTGGTGTGCCTGGTCGTGTTGGGACCTCTGCTCATCCTCAGCCCTGACTACACGCTGGCCTCTCTGCAGTCGCAAGGCAGTAAGTCCTCCTGGCAAACCGTGTGGGCGTTGCTGGACGGTAACAAGGCTAACACGGGCATTTTTGGCCCCGTCGCCGATCACTTCGACCCGGTCAAGGCCAGGACCCAGCTGTACAACCCCTCCCGCGTGCCCGCCTGGCTGACATTGATCCCATTTGCCCTGCTGGGACTTTTCATATTCACGCGCCCTGTGCTCCGAGATGCCGACGACCCGTTCATCTTTACTGCGTTGACCTTCACCATCTTTTTCCTGTGGGCCAAGGGCTTGAGCCCCCAATGGCAGCTCTTTCTTGTCCCCCTGCTTCTCTTGTCGCTGCCCGTGCAGCGTGCGGTCTTGTTCCTGTTGGTGTTGGGCTTCATCAACCTGCTCGAGTGGCCCATCCTTCTGTCCCGCGGGCTGACAGAACTGTTGCCGCTGACCATCGTGGCCCGCACCATAGTATTGGTATTGCTGGGGTGGGAACTGTGTCAGCAGATGACCCGCCTGCCTGAACCAACGGGAGTAGCCAATGGATGATCGCCCCTACACACTCACCCTCCCGCGCTTGCTGACAGCCATCGTCTTCATCGCAGTCTTTACCATGGCTGTGCGGGTGCCAGCCGATAGCGACACATGGTGGCATCTGATCACCGGGCGTTACATCGTGGACAATGGAACCATCCCGCTCACCGACCCATTCTCGCACACCCGGCTGGGCCATCCGTGGGTCGATCATGCCTGGCTGGCTCAGGTTTTGCTCTATGGCCTGTATGTCGTGGGCAAGTGGACTGGTCTGTCATTGGGGGTGGCTGCACTGGTCACGGGGGCCTTTGCCTTTGTTTATGCCCAGAGCACCGGCAACCCATACATTCGTGCCTTCGGGGTGGTATTGGGAGCCATCACCTCATCGGTGTTCTGGGCAGCTCGGCCACAGATTATGTCATTCATGCTGACAGCATTGTTCGCCTATCTGCTGGACCGCTACAAGCGGCACGACGGCAGGCTGCTCCCCTGGCTACCACTGGTGACGTTGGTATGGGCCAACATCCACGGTGGTTACGCCATCGCTTTCATCTTGATGTTGTGCTACATCGTGGGCGAGGCGGCCAACATGGTGACAGGCCACAACCAGGACCCGGTCCTTTCGCGCCGGCGCCTGCTCAACCTGGGGTTAGTGATGGGAATATGCTTGCTGACAGTAGTCATCAACCCCAACACCTGGCGCATCTGGCTTTGCCCTTTCCAAACAATAGGCATCGGCGTGTTGCGCGATTTCATCCAGGAATGGCAATCCCCCAACTT
>JAUVRU010000277.1 GCA_030597485.1 Anaerolineae bacterium | reverse complement strand
CTTCTCACCCACGAACGTCTCCAGTGCAATCACCAGGGAGAACGTAATGGGGAAGAAACCAACAATCAATAGCAGAAACGGGTTAAGCCGCTCGGCGATAATCGCGTTCTCCCCACCGTAGCGCACCACGAAGTCCCGAGCCACGTGGGCGGTGAAGTCCATCAAGAAGGGGAAGACCAGCGTCAGTGTGAGGATGGGAACCACGATACGCCAATCGCGCAGGTTGTCACGTACCTCCCGCCACGTGATGATGAGCGCTGTGTTCAGACTGTATCGGTCAGGAGCGTTGGGGACACTGACGGAGACTGCGGGCATCCCCCGAGAAGCCAAACCAGCCACCTACTCCCTCACCTCACGCACCTCGTCACTCGCCGGGTCATCCACAATTCGCAGATAGACCTCTTCCAGGCTGCGCGGAACCTGGGTCAGGGTGACAACCGACGCCCCCAGCTGCGCCAGATGCCGCACCAGGCGCGGGTTGACCTCCTCCGGGGCAGCGGCAGCGTAGCGCAGCCAGTTCTCGCCGTGGGCCCGCACCTGCACCAGTTTCTCCAGTTCAGGCAGCAGCCCGTCCAGCGATTGCGCCAGATGCAGCTCCAGCAGAGGATCGCCCAGCAGCCGGTCCTTCAACTCGACCGACGTTCCCAGCGCTACGATCTGTCCCCGCCGTATGATGGCGATTCGATCAGCCAATTCCTCAGCCTCGGCAAGGTTGTGCGTGCACAGCACGATAGTGCGCTGGTCCCGACGCAGATCGAGGATGGCTTTGCGCACCAGCCGGGCGCTATGGGGATCCAGGGCTGAGGTCGGCTCGTCCAGGAACAACACCTGCGGGTCGTGCAACATGGCGCGTACCAGGGCCAGCTTCTGGCGCATGCCCTTGGAGTATTGGCCGAGGCGCTGATCACGCGCTTCCCATAGCTCGAATCGCTTGAGCAGCTGTTCACTGCGCTCTTTGCGCTGGGCCGGAGACAGCCCCTGCAGCTGCCCGAAGAAATCCAGATATTCCATCCCCCGCATCCGCAGGTAGAGTCCGGGGTACTCAGTCAGCAAGCCAACGATATGGCGAACCGTCCTGGAATCCCGAACCGTGTCGTAGCCGGCGATGCGGGCCCAGCCAGCCGTCGGCTTCAAGATGGAAGCCAGCATGCGCACCGTCGTTGTCTTGCCAGCGCCGTTCGGCCCCAGCAGCGACAGCACCTCACCTTCACGGACCGACAGGTCTATCCCGTCCACGGCCACGAAGTCGCCAAACAGTTTTGTCAAGCCAGATGTTTCAATCATCTCGCCTTCCCAATAACCCATTATACCAGAGACCGGAACCCTGGGAAATGAGATGATGGTACTGGAAGGACGATGGTGCGGGAGACATTGCCAAACCGCTGCCTTTGTTGCATAATGACGCGACAATCAGCTACGCTAACCTGGAGAGTGCCTTGACAACGGACAAATCGGAACACCTGAAGAAAACCCTCACCGAAATGGAAAGCGTCGTTGTCGCCTATTCCGGCGGCACCGACAGCACACTCCTGCTCAAGGTGGCGCACGACTGCCTGGGCGAGCGGGCGATGGCGGTGACAGCAGTCTCTCCCAGCATGCCAGCCGCCGACCGTGTCCAAGCCGAGACGATAGCTCGAGAGATCGGCGCCAATCACGTTGTCGTCGAAGGCCAGGAATTCGAGGACCCCCGTTATCTGGAGAACACGCCCGAGCGCTGCTACCATTGTAAGGCTGTCAGACTCGATCAACTGCTGGCATACGCCCGCGAGAACGGCTTTCGGTTCGTGATAGATGGCGCCAATGCTGACGATGTGGATGACTTCCGGCCCGGTCTCCAGGCCGCTCGCGAGCGCGGCGTGCGCAGCCCCCTGCAGGAGGTGGGGTTGGCCAAGCCCGAGATACGCCAGCTGGCGCACCTGCTGGGCCTGCCCAACTGGGATAGGCCATCGGAGGCCTGCCTGGCATCGCGTGTTCCCTATGGCACGCCCATCACCCCACAGCGCCTGGCCCAGGTGGAGCAGGCGGAATCAGTGCTCCGCCGGCTGGAACTGGCCCAGTTCCGGGTGCGCCATCACGGCACCACGGCCCGCATCGAGGTGGAGCCAGGGGACGTTCACACCGTCTTGAGTCACCGCGAGGTGATTGTCCAGAAGATCAAAGCCACGGGCTATACCTATGTAACGCTCGATCTGGCCGGATTCCGCTCCGGCAGTATGAATGAGGTAAGGGACGGTCATGGACCCCAATAGACTCCGCCGGCTGCTCGCCGATGTGCAGAGTGGTCACGTAGATGTGGAAGCAGCGCTGGATCAGCTGCGCACGCTCCCCTACGACGACATCGGTGACGCCCGACTGGACCTGCACCGATCGCTACGGCAGGGCCTGCCCGAGGTCGTTTTCTGCCAGAGCAAGACAGTCGAACAGGTAGTGGACATCTTGAGACGATTGTGGCAGCATCACGACCGGGTGCTGGCCACCCGGGTGTCAGACGACATGGCAGCTGAGATCCAGCCGCAATTGCAGGTCCCCCCAGACGAAGCCGGCTCGGCGCGCATCCATTATGATCCGGTCTCTCGCCTGCTCGCTCTCACCCGCACCCAGCTTCCACCTCCTGCCCCCGATGCCCCGTACGCACTGGTTGTGAGCGCCGGGACGTCCGATCTGCCGGTCGCTGAGGAGGCCGCTCAAACCGCTGAGTTCCTGGGCAGCCGGACAGAGCGCGTGTACGATGTGGGTGTTGCCGGCGTTCATCGCCTTCTGGACGAACAGGAACGCCTCTCCGGCGCCGATGTGGTCGTCAGCGTGGCCGGAATGGAAGGAGCGCTGACCAGTGTCGTGGGGGGACTGGTCGCCTGCCCCGTGATCGGCGTCCCCACCAGTGTGGGATATGGCGCTCACTTCGGTGGCATAGCCCCATTGCTGGCTATGCTCAATTCGTGCGCCCCGGGAGTGGCCGTGGTCAACATTGACAACGGGTTTGGCGCTGGCCTGTACGCCCACCTGATCCTGCGTCGAATCCAGCGCGACCTGCCATAGCCTGTCAGCTGGCGGAGCGGCACAAGGGAGACTTGGACACCAGCTGGCCCGACAGCACCAATCAATGAGGTCTGCAATGAAGATCGCTTACTTCGACTGTATCGCCGGTGCCAGTGGCGACATGATTCTGGGTGCCCTGATTGACGCCGGGTTGCCCCAGACAACACTGCTCCAGCGCCTGTCTGCCCTCCATCTGGACGAATTTGACCTGGCCTGTCGCCGAGTCGTCAAGCAGGGGTTCAGCGCCGTCAAGGTGGATGTGCAGGTGGCCGACGATGTACCCGCCCGCCACCTGTCCGACATCGAGGCCATCGTGACCGATAGTGATCTGGCGCCGGCCATCAAGGAGCGGGCAGTGACCATCTTCCGACGCATAGGGGAGGCGGAGGCCTCCATTCACGGCGTGCCCCTTGACCAGGTTCACCTGCACGAACTGGGGGGTGTGGACACCATCGTGGACGTGGTCGGCGTTTTGGTCGGCCTGGAGGAGATGGGAATCGACAAGGTTATGGCGTCACCGCTTCCGCTGGGTCGCGGGTTTGTGCAAGGCGCCCACGGGGGCATCCCGCTGCCAGCGCCGGCCACCGTGGGCCTGCTCAAGGGAGTGCCCGTGGTAGGCAGTCCCGTAGACGCGGAATCCGTTACCCCCACCGGGGCAGCCCTGTTGACCACGCTGGCCGAATCGTTTGGCCCCATCCCTGCCATGACGCTCACGGCCGTTGGATATGGCGCTGGCGGGCGGGACTTGTCCATCCCCAACATCTTGCGTCTCCTTGTGGGCCAGCAGGCCACCAATGGCGAAGCGACCACGGAAACGCTGGCCATGCTGGAGACGAATATTGACGATCTCAATCCGGAATTCTACGACCACGTGATGACCCAGCTCTTCGATGCCAGAGCGCTCGACGTGTTCCTATCGCCGATTCAGATGAAGAAGAACCGCCCGGCAACGCTTCTGAGAGTCCTCTGCCGGCCCGGCGATGTCGACGACCTGACGGCCATTCTTTTCGCCGAAACCAGCACGCTTGGCGTACGAGAGGAAACGGTGACGCGACACTGCCTGGCCCGCTCAGTCCACACGGTGGACACCGCCTACGGACCGGTGCGGGTGAAGGTGGCACGGTGGGGCAGGGGGCACACGCGAGTCAAACCAGAGTACGAAGACTGCCGACGGCTGGCCGAGGCGAGCGACGTGCCGCTCCGCGACGTATATCGGGCGGCTGAGCAGGCGGCCCAAACCCTGGAGAGCTGAGGCCAG